>NZ_RAVY01000012.1:0-80826 GCF_003611625.1 Corallococcus sp. CA054B | reverse complement strand
GGCCTCTTCCGGGGGCGCGGGTTCGGGGGGCTCGGCCGGAGAGAGGACGGACGCGAGCGCGGGCTCCTCCTCCGCGGACGGCGTCTCCTGGACCAGCTCCTCCAGGACGAGCAGGTCCACCTCGTCGAGCAGCTCCCCGTGCGTCACGGGCGGCACGCCGGCGGCTTCCTCCAGCGCGCTGATCACGGAGTCCAGCTCGAAGGGCTTCTCGAAGAAGGCGCAGGCGCCGTGGACCTGCGTGGCCTCCTGGGCGAAGCGGTCACCCTTGTAGACACCGCTGACGGCGATGGCGGGGATGCCGTGCGCGCGCAGGGCGCCCAGCACCTCGCTGCCGCGGATGTCCGGCAGCAGCAGGTCCACCAGCGCGGCGTCGAAGCGCGAGTGGGGGCCCAGGGCCTCCAGCGCGGACTCACCGGTGAAGACGGTGAGCGCCTCATGGCCTCGGGTCTCCGCGACCGTGGCGATGAGGGAGGCGAGTTCCTGGTTGTCCTCCACGATGAGCAGTCGCGCCATGGGCCGGCAGACCCTACCATCAACTCCATGACGGACGTTCAGGGCTTCCACCACGTGGCGATTCAAGCGAAGGACGTGGAGCGCGTGACGGCGTTCTATCGCGACCTGCTGGGCTTTCCGGAACTGAAGCGCCACCTGCGGGAGGACGGCACCCTGCGGAGCGTCTGGGTAGGCGTCCCAGGGGGCGCCTTCCTGGCCATCGAGGCGGTGGACGGGACGCCGGAGGTGGTGCCGTTCCGCCATCCGGCGCCGGGGCTGCTGATGCTCGTGTTCCGGATTCCCCGCGAGGCGCGGGGTGGGGTGGTGGAGACCTTGGCCCGCGCGGGCGTGCCGCTGGAGCATGAGACGCGCTGGACGCTCTACGTGAGGGACCCGGAGGGCAACCGGGTGGGGCTGAGCCACCATCCAGACGACTAGGGTGGCGTGCCCGGCCGGGTGCTTGCGGAGGGTGACGGGGCATGGCTACAAGCGGCCCCATGCGCCTGGGTGAACTGCTCGTGAAGGACGGCCTCGTGTCGGCGGCGGGGCTGGAGGAGGCGCTGGAGTCGCAGGTGGTCCACGGCGGCCGGCTGGGGACGAACCTGGTGGAGCTGGGGCTCCTGTCCGAGCAGGACCTGGCCAAGGCGCTGGGCCGGCTGCACAACTGCGCCTACGCGTCCGGGGAGATGGTGCCCGACCCGAAGGCCGTGGCGCTGGTGAACCCCAACGAGGCGGACGACAAGGAGTTCCTGCCGATGCGGGCGGACGCGACGCGGTTGAGCGTCGCGGTGGTGAACCCGCATGACTTCACGACGTTGGACGCCATCGCGTTCAAGACGGGCAAGCGCGTGGTGCCGGTGGTCATCCCCGAGTTCCGGATGAACCAGCTGCTCCGGCGGCACGCGAAGGCGTTCCGGCAGCTGCGGGCCATCGACATGAATGCCGTCCGCCCGAGGCCCGCGAAGGGCGCCGCGGCGGAGCTGCAGAAGGCGGCGGAGCGGCCGCCGGACCTGATGAGCGAGGAGGAGTTCCAGTCCGTCTACGCGCAGGCGCTGCGCGGCGGCTCGGATGCGGAAGCCGAAGGGGACGTGCTGGAAGGGGAGATCATCATCACCGGCGAGGAGGTGGTGGAGGCGCCCGTGGCCGCGCCGCCCCAGGGGCGGCCCGCGATGCCGGCGCAGGCGCGTCCCGGAGCGCCCGTGCCGCCGCGAGTGGACATCCCCGCGCACATCGCACCGTCCGTCCCGGTGCAGGGCGTGCCCGCGCAAGCGGCCCGGGCCGCGAGCACGGCGGGGCAGGGCGTGCCCGCGCACGTCGCGGCGCAGGCGGGAGCGCAGGGCGTGCCCGCGCACGTCGCGGCGCAGGCCGGTGCGGCGGGCACGCTTCCTCCGGGAGCCGCGCCGACTCCGCCCGTGGCCGCGAAGCCGCTGGCCCCTCCTCCCACGCCGCTCACGTTCCCGGAGGCCCAGGCGGAGCTGGGACGCAGCTCGGACCGCGAGGACGTGGCCCGCACGGTGCTCCGCTTCGCCATGGGCAAGTGGCGCCGGTGCCTGCTGCTGTCCGTGCAGGGCAACCTCGTCACCGGCTGGCACGGCATGGGGCAGGGCGTGAGCGACGAAGGCGTCCGCCGCATCGGCGTGCCGCTGCGCGACCAGAGCACCTTCCGCCTCGTGCGCGACCTGCGCTCCCACTTCGTCGGCCCGGTGAAGCGCGACGCGGCGATGGGCATGTTCTACCGGCTGATCGGCGGAGGCTTCCCCTCGACGGCGGTCATCCTGCCGCTGCTCGTGCGCGGCAAGGTGGTGCACCTGCTCTACGTGGACAACGGAGCGGAGCAATTCACCCCGCCGGACGTGGGCGAGCTGCTCATCCTCTCCCAGGGCGTGGGCCGCTCGTACGAAGCGATGATGCGGCGCCGCAAGAACGCGTAGCTCACTCGCTGCCGGTGGACCGTTCAGGTGGGTGCGCCAGCACGGGCATCGCATCCGGACGGTCCCACAGGACGAAGTGGCTGCACCCGTCCAGCTCCACCACGTCGAGCCCCGGCTTCGCGCGCCCGGCGCTCTCCCGCATGGACGCGGACTCCAGCACCCGGTCCTTCCCCGGAACGAGCACCGTGCCCCGCCGCACGTTGCCGAACAGGGACGCATCGCGCGCCTGGCTCCAGGCTTCGATGTCCCGCAGGTTGGCCATCATCGTCGCGACCCGCTTGGGGTTGAACGGGAAGGCCATGATGAGCTCGCGCTTGCGGGCATTCTCCAGCGGTCCCCAGGCGCCCCGGTTGTGCTTCGCGATGGGCGCGAGCCGCCACAGCGGGATGAGGAACGGCAGCAGCCAGAACTGCGAGGGCGTCAGGCTCCGGTAGGGGCGGGCCTGCGGGAGGACGGGCGCCTCCAACACGACCTCCACCCGTTCGAAGAGGTCCGGCCGCAGCTTCGCGGCCTCCAGCACCACGGCGCCTCCGCGCGAATGTCCATGGACGCGCACGACGTCCGTCCGGGGCAGGTGCTCCAGGGCCTGCACCAGCACCGCGGCGTCATGGGAGATGGTGCCCTCCGGTTCGGAGGGCACCTTCGCCCAGGGGGCGGGTTCCTCGCGCGGGTCGGTGATGGGCAGGTGGTAGTCGCAGCTCGTCAGCAGGATGAGCTGGACGTCGGGCTCGCGGTAGTGGTGCGTGAAGTAGCGCATGTCGGCCACGAAGCCGTGCATGACGATGACCGTGGCGCGGGGCTGCTCGCAGCGCCGTTCCGCGATGACGGCCTTGCCGACGCGGTAGACGTGTCCGTCGAAGGGCTCGCTCGCGCGGGGTGTGCCCACCCGGTGCATCAGCCACCGGCGCGCGGTGGGCACGAGCACGGCGGCGCCAGCGAGGACTCCAAGAGCGACGAACATGCATTCACCCGGGACGGAAGGGGACGGGCGCCTGGCGGCGGACGGCCCGTGACACGGCGCGCATCATAAGGGCCGTGTCGGCCTCCCGCCGCCTCACGGCGCGGCGGTGTTGGCTGCGGTCAAGCCGCCAGGCCCTGCGCGGCCTACCTGACGGCGCTGAGGCTCCGGATCTGCGTGTGGATCCACGGGATGTAGTTGGAGACCCGCGTGTAGATGCCGGGCAGGCCTGCCCGCGCACAGCCCACCCCGAAGCTCACGATGCCCTGGAGCACGTAGCCTTGGGCGCCCCTGATGACGAGCGGCCCGCCGCTGTCGCCCTGGCATGCGTCCTTGCCCCCCTGCTGATACCCGGCCCCGAACATGGCATTTTCGTCGATGACGATTCCTTCTGACCTGTAGCTGTTGGCGACGTCCTGATGCCTGCGGACGGGGACACCCACCTGCAGCAGGATGCTGGACGTGTCGTAGCCCCCCTCCCGGGTCAGGCCCCAGCCCGCGACCGTCGCCATCGTGTTCTCAGCGACGCGCTCTCCGGAGGCGGGGAGGCAGACAGGGACGCGCGTGTTGCTGCCCGCGAGCCGCGGGGCCAGGTTGGGGCGCATGCCCGAGGACTGGCCGCAAGCCCCGGCGACGCTCGTGTCGAACTTGATGGGCTTGTCGAGCTTGAGGACGGCGATGTCGTGCATCGTCGTGTCCGGATTGTATTGGGGGTGGTGGACGGCCACCGTCACCCGGGCTGTCACCTGTGTGGACGTGGGGCGGTACAGGTCATGCGCCCCAGCGGACGCCGTGACGTTGGAGTAGCCGTCATAGACGCAATGGGCAGCGGTGAGGACGATGTCGCTCTCCTCCTTGTCGCTCACGCGCACCAGGCTGCCCCCACAGAAATGGCTGCCGTACTGCTGCAGGCTGACAATCCAGGGGTGGGAGTTCGGCCGGGCCTCGACGCCTCCGACGATCTCCTGGTCCGTGTGCCCCACTGTCTCGAAGGGGACCTGCTCGCCCTCCGGAGCACCGCACCCGAGTAGACCGACCGCGACGACGACTCCGCTCATGAAGCGCATGCAATCTCCTGGTTCAAATGCGGAGGGAGATAGCAATCGACATGCCGCGTTCATGCGCCTGGGCTGTCTGGGCGAGACGCGCACCTGGATGTCGTCTTCCTCGCCGTGTGACATGTCAGCGGAGGTGCATGACGTGTCAGGGCTCAAGGCTCCATGGGGAGGAGCGCGTCACGTGCGAGGGACCTGGAAGGCCCGGGCACCACCAGCCTGCGGGCCTTCTGGAAGAGCGGCACGGGCGGGTCCTCCGCCACGTACACGCCCCAGAAGTACTCGCCGGGCGCGAGGCCGGACAGCACCACCTGCTGCGGGCTGCCCTCGCGCACGAGCACCGGCTGCCGCAGCTCGCGGTCACGCGCGACGACCAGCCGGTAGCGCGGCTCTCCGCCAATGGACTGCCATGCGAAGACGAGGCCCTCGGAGGTCGAGCCATTCGGGGCCTCGTAGCCATCGGGAGGCGTGACGAGCAGGCCCCGGGGCTGCTTGCGCTCCACGAAGACGCGGCGGGCGAAGCCGGACTCGCCGGGCCGTCCTGCCTCATCCAGCGCGGACACGCGCCAGACGAAGATGCCGGGCTCCGGAGGAAGGAACGTGAAGTCCGGGCCCTCGACCTGCGTGTCCACGATGCGCCGGGTGAAGCCCAGGTCGCGCGCCACCTGCACGTGGTAGCCGCGAACGCCCTCCAGCGGCTTCCAGCTCAACGGGATGCGCAGCTCCGGGCTCCACGCGATGCGCGCGTCCACGCCCGGGGAGAGGCTGGTGGGGAAGGGCGGGCCGTCGTGCTCGGCGTCCTCCAGGCCTCGCGCGACGTCCAGCCAGTTGCCGGCCTCCAGCGTGCGGCGGTGCGCGCCTTCGGACAGCAGCAGGCGTCCGCGGGAGACGCTGAGATGCATTCCGCGAGAGGTGCGGGTGACGCGGAACTCCGTGGGGCCCGCGTGTGCTTCGACCGTGAGCGCCACCTGCCGCCCGTTGTCTCCGCGAAGCACGAGCGGGCCGTCGGGCAGCGCATTCTCGGGCAGCAGTCCCCGGGCGGTCCCTGACTCCAGTGCGACCACGGAACCCCCGCCCGCCGGAGGCGCGGGCCGCTCCACCATCACCACGGTGCGCTCCTCCAGTTCGATGCGGCCACCGCCCCGAAGCTCGATGCGCGTGGAGGCCTCCGGCCCGGTGCGCACCCAGTCGCCGGAGCGGAACGTGGCGCCTGCTTCGAACGGCTCCCAGTACGCATTCGCAGTGCGCAGCGTGTCGACAGGGCCGCGCGCGACAGCACAGGTGGCCACGATGGCGGACAGCTCCCGCGACACGGTCTCCGACGCGCGCTCATCTTCCGAGGTCCGCGAGCAGCCCGCGACCAGCAGAAGCAGGATGCACCCCCATGCGCCCCGACGCGGAAGGGACACGCTCATCGCACCCTCCAACCCGAAGGCGTCTTGCGAAGCTCCTCTTCCAGGAAGCGGAGCCGGACGCGGGTCTCGCTCCGCTCCGGTGCCGCCTCCAGCGCGGCGCGCAGATGCGCCATTGCCTCGGTCACGTCCCCGCGCTGCGTGGCCTCGAGCGCCAGCCGTTCGAACGCATCCGCCAGCGCCGCCAGTCGCGAACGCACGCGCGGATCCTCGGGCCGCAGCGCCCGTGCGGCCTGCAGCTGCGCCAGCGCGGTGTCCTCCCCCGCGCCCGCCAGCTTCGCCACCGCGATGAGCCGGTCCGCGCGGGACAGATGTCCTCCCAGCTTCACCTCTCGCGTACGCAGCGGCCACATCAGCGCCGCACCCGTCGCGCAGAGGACGGTGAGCACCAGCGCGCTCCACCGCAGTGCCCTGCCATGCCGCGCGACCGCCAGCTTCGCGGCCACCGGAATGCGCTGCTCCACTGCGTTGCGCCACCGGCGGTAGCGCGGGAACGCATGCGGCCGGTCCTGGCCCCGCGCGGTCCCCATCAGCACTTCGGTCTCGCGCCGGGCCCGGTCCAGCGCTTCGCCGATCAAGTCGTGCATCGTCTGCACCAGGCCGAAGGGAGGCAGCGCGCTCCGCACACGCTCCAGCGCCTGCCGCAGCACCTTCGCGCTGGGCGCCCGCGAGGACGGCTCCCGCGCGGTGGCCCACTGCACCAGCCGCTCCAGCTCCGGCGTTACCTGGGAATTGAAGTGCGACGGCTTCAACAACCCGGAAGGCCCCTCCGTGCCACTCGCGGCCTCCGAGGCCCGGTGCAGCGTGAGCAGCTCATAGAGCACCAGCCCCATGCCGTGGATGTCCCACGCGGGGTCCGGGCGGCCTCCGGCGAGCTGCTCCGGCGCCATGTACGCGCGCTTGCCCACCACCAGCAGATCATTCCCGCTCGCGATGCTGGCGGACGCCACCCCCATGTCCACCAGCTTCACCTCGCCGTGCAGACCCACGAGCAGGTTGCCCGGGCTCACGTCACGGTGCACCAGGTGCAGCGGGCGCCCGTCCAGGTCGCGCTGCCCGTGCAGGTACTCCAGCGCCTTGCCCAGCTCGATGGCGACCGTCACCGCCAACGCCACCGGCGGCGGGCGCCCGCGCTGCCGCAGCGCCTGCACCAGGTCCGCGCCGTTGCGGCCGTGCACGTACTCCATGGCCATGAAGGGCCGGCCCGCGGCGCTGCCCACGTCGAACACCTGGATGACGTTCGGGTGCTGCAACGTGGCGCTCAGCCGCGCCTCGGTGAGGAACAACTCCGACAGGCGAGGGTGCCGCGCGTACTCCTGGAACACCAGCTTGAGCGCCACCAGCTTGTCCACGCCCTCCGCCATCGTGCGCCGGGCGAGGATCACCTCCGCCATGCCGCCCGTGCCCAGCCGCTGGAGCAGCTGGTACGGCCCGAACGAGTCGAACGGCCGCAGCCCGCCCTGCCACGCCTCCGGGTCGCGAGCGTGCAGCAACTCCAGATGCGAATAGTCATTCAGCGCGGACGCCCCCTCCACCGTGGAGCGAGGCCGGATGCCCACCGGCGTGGGCTCCTCGCGCCACGACTCCGCGCTCCCCCCGGGAACACCGGCGGACGTGCTCACGGCCGCGGTCCCCACCGTCGCCGGAGCGAGCGGCTCGCGAGGGCTCAGGGGCAGCGGAAGGCTGCCCGCGTCCAGCGCGACGAACTTCACGAAGTAGCCGCGCACCCATCCGGACACGCCGTGTTCCATCACCCGCACGCGGCCGGAGACGGCGGGCCCGTCCCCCTGGAAGGCCACCTGGAGCGCGAACTCCGTCCCGATGGGCTGCGGCGTGTCCTCGGGGACGAACAGGCCGTGCTCCGTCATGCTCTTCCACAGCCGCGCGCGCGACTCCGGCGCATCCGCGAACGGCAACCGGAACAGCCGGCCCTTCCTCTTTGGCAGCTTCACGCCTGTGCCTCCCCCCTCGGATTGACGGTGCGCTGCGCGTCACGGCGAAGCGGTCAACGTCACCTGGATGGGCTCCGGCCGGTCGCCCACCATCACCTCGGCCCGCCACGTGGCGTGGCCCTCCAGCCGGACGCTCACCTGGTGGACCCCGGGCGAAAGCGGCAGCAGCGTCCCCAGGTGCCGCGCGAGCCCCATCGCCCTGCCGTCCACGAAGACGCGCGCGCCGTCCGGCACCACGTCCAGGCGCAGCCCCGTCGTCACCGGGCGCTCCACCCGCACCGCGCGGGACGCCGGCATCGGCGGACGGATGGCCTCCACCCGCAGGGCCGCCAGGGCCTCTACGTCCCGCGAGACGGGCGCGCGAGCACAGGCGCAGGTACCAGCCATGAGGAGCGGAATGAGCAGATGTCTGGGATGCGGAGGCATGACAGGGATTGGGCGTGAGCGCGGGGGCCTCCGTCAAGGCACCGGCCCCCACGTCGCAATCGCTGTTCCCACCCGTACAAGCCGGTGAAAGCGGCGCTCCCGGAGGTGTCTTCCGGACCCACCGGTCCGGGTCATCTTCCAGAGGGGAAACGAGATGTCTCCAGGTGGACGGATGGCCCCTGTCCGCGGGCGCGTATCCCCGCGAGCGCGAGTGACGGTGGGTGTGTGCCGCGCGACCTGGGAGGTGGCTGGGTTTGAGAGGCATTGGACCCGGGTCCGGGTCCGGGTGGATCCACGCATGTCAGACGCCACCCGTAGCCTGCGACACGTTCCAGCCTGATTCCCACCCATGACGACCCGACATCCCATGCCCGCCACCGCGACACGGACACCGGCCCCGTCCCTGCCACCCAGACCCTTCACCTCCGCGCGAGACGGCCTCGTGCGCCGCCAGCCCCAGCGCTTCGCGGACATCCGGCCGCTCAAGCTGGAGGACTTCGTGTCCGGAACGCCGCGCCAGCGGGAGTCCTTCGCGCGGCGGCTCATCACCCATCTGTCCGAGCGCGGCTTCTTCTACCTGGAGCGCCCTCTGGCCTTCCTGGAGCGCCACGCCCTGGCGGGGATGTACGAGCGCTACGAGGCGACCTTCCAGCACGCGCTGCTGGCGCATCCGTACCTGCACGCGCTCCTGCCCGCGGCCACGGTGTTCGAGACGGGCTACAACGCCACCTGGTACCCGGAGTCGCCGGTGGTGCGGCAGCCCATCGAGGCCTTCATGGCCAAGCCCGCGACGTGGACCGTGTTCCGCCGCCGCCCGGTGCCGGAGCCGGTGCGGGAGCTCCTGGAGGCCTCGGAGGACGCGTATGACGCCTGCCACGCCGTGGGCGTCGTGCTCTTGGAGGCGCTGGAGCTGGGCTACGGCCTGCGCCCCGGGGGGCTCACGCGGCTGTTCCGCCGCCGCACGGAAGGGGCGGTGCGGTTCGTGAAGTACCACGCGCCCAGCACCGCGCGGCGCAGGCGGGAGGTGGTGGCGCACGCGTCGGAGCCGCACTCGGACAAGAGCTTCTTCACCTTCAACCTGGGCGAGTCCCGGCCGGGGCTGGTGTGGCTGGATGGGAACACGCCGCGCCTCATGCCCAACGACGAGGGGCACTGGCTCATCACCTCCGGCCGCTTCTCCGAAGGGCTGACGCGCGAGCTGGACGCGCCGGTGCGGGCGTTCCGGCACACGGTGCACAACGACGGCGAGCGCGTGGTCATCCTGGGCTTCGTGACGCCCGAGGGCGACCTGCACGACCTGCCGCTGGACGCGTGGCCCGCGCCGCCGCTCGCGGGAGGCGCCCGTGGCTGAGCGCGCGCGCAACGGAAGGGACGAGGGGCCGGAGCACGTCTTCTTCTCCCCGCATCCGGACGACGTGGCGCTGGGGGCGTACGCGAGCCTGCTCGGCGTGCCCCGGGGCATCGTGCCCACGCTCGTCACGGTCTTCTCCCAGAGCTGCTGGGAGTTCGTGCTGCCGGTGGACCCGTCCCGGGCCATGGCGGTGACGTCGCTGCGGATGGGCGAGGACCGGAGGTTCGCCCGGGCGCACGGCCTGGACCTGGTGCACCTGGGGTTTCGCGACACCAGCCTGCGCGCGCCACCAGGCGGGCCCGCGGAGTCGGAGGAGGCGCGGTCGGCGCTGGCCTCGCGCGTGCTGCTGGCGCTGGGCGAGGTGCTGGCGAGCGTGTCCCCGGACGCGGTCTGCTACGTGCCGCTGGGCATCTCCAGCCACGCGGACCACCTGCTGGTCCGCGACGCGGTGCGGGCCCTGCGCGGAGAGCGGAACGTCGTCTACTACGAGGACCTGCCGTACTCCGCGCACCACCCCGAGGATGAGATCGTCGATTACGCGTGGGCGCTCGGGCTGTCGCCCCGGTGTCTGGACGTGACGACGCTGTGGTCCGCGAAGCTGCGCGGGCTGTCCTTCTACGCCAGCCAGCTGGAGCCCCAGACACTGCCCGCGGTGGAGTCGCACGCGCGGCGGCTGGGCGCGGGCAGGGGGCTGGCCGAGCGCGTCTGGACGGTGGCGCCATGAGCACGAGGGAGCCCTGGGCGCCCGGGGCGGACGACGACATGCTGGTGCACCTCTCCTACGAGGCCACGCGCACGCTGGGCGGGATGGGCGTGGTGCTGGAGCACCTGCTGTCCGAGCCCGAGTACCGTCAGGCCTTCCCACGCACGCTGCTGGTGAGCCCCACGGTGCGGCCGTGCGGCCTGGGGAGCTACGCGCCGGAGGAGTCGCTGGCGCACGACCTGGAGGCGCACGGCGAGGTGTTCTACAGCGGCCTGCGCCGGGACAACCCGGAGCGGTGGACGCGCGTCTTCCAGCCGGTGGAGGAGCAGCACGACGTGTCGTTCATCTACGGGCGGCGCGACGCTCCGGGCGGTCCGGTGGAGGTGCTGCTCGTGGACCTCACGGACGTGCTCCGGGGCTACCGGGTGAGGATGGGCACGCTGCCGGGGTTCCTCGCGCGGCTGCACACGCTGCTCGGGGTGGACCTCCCATTCGACTGCCGGGGCCCGCGTCCGGCCGCGTGGCGGGGGCTGTCACGCGTGTGGCGCGAGCGCTTCGGCACGCGGCTGGGCGCGGCGCCCTGGGTCAACCGCCTGTTCCGGAAGGCGGTCCGGCACGGCCTCCTGGACGCGCCCGCGCTGGACCATGACGCGATGCTGGCCATCGTGCTCGCGGAGCCCGTCTTCGACGCGCTGGAGCGGCTGCGCCCGAAGGACGGCGCGGGGACGGTCATCCTGGCGCAGGAGCACCTGTCTCTGCCGCTCGCGTACAAGGCGCTGCTCGACGGGCGGCGCTGGTGCCGCACCGTGTACTACGCGGGCGAGGTGCGCACGCCCCGGGTGCTCGTGGAGTACGGCCAGGGAGGGCAGGGCGCGTCCGACGCGCGCTTCTACAACATCCAGCGTCTGGGATTGGAGCAGGGGAAGACGCTGGATGAGGTGTACCCTGTAAGCACCTGGCCCAACTTCCAGATCCTGCGCAACGGCCACCTGTGCGACCGCGTGGGCGCGGTGAGCGCGTCCGTGGCGGACGAGCTGCGCTTCCTGGATGTGCGCTATGCGCTCCAGCCGGTGACGGTGGTGCCCCACGGGCACCGGCCCATCGAGACGGGCTGGGACGCGAAGGAGGCCGCGCGGGCGAAGGTGCTGGCCCATGCGCGCAAGGCGTGGGGCAAGGACTTCCGCCTGCTGCTCACGCACATCGCGCGGGATGAGGTCTGCAAGGGGCTCTGGCGCGACGTGGACGTGTGCGAGCACCTGGCCACGCTGCTGCCACCGGAGCGCAAGCCCGCGCTGCTGGTGCTGGTGACGGAGTGGAACGAGGCGGAGCCGTCCGACAACCTGCGCGCCCTGAAGGCGAGGGTGGACGCGTTCAACGCGAAGGACACAGGCCTGCACATCGCGCTGGTGAACCAGCCCACGTGGCCCGCGGGCCTGGACTTCACTCGGGACGACCTGCACCGAGCCACGGACGTGTCCCTGGGGCAGTCGCTGTATGAGTCCTATGGTCTGGCCCAGCTGGAGGCCCTGGGCTGCGGCGCCATCTGCGTCATCTCCGGAGTGAGCGGCGCCCGGCGCGCCCTGAAGGCGGTGTGCGAGCGGCAGGGGCTGTCGGAGGCAGCGCATCCGAACCTCGTGGTGTCGGATCCGGTGGCGGATGCGCGGGCCGCGGGCGTGGCGCACTCAGTGGAAACCTGGAAGGCGCTGCCCGCGAGCGTCCTGCGGGAGCAGGAGCTGCGCACGGCCGAGCGCGTGGCGGAGGAGGTGGTGCGCCGCCTTCCACGCGACGCGCACGAAGGCCGCCTCCTGCTGGCGACGGGCTGGGCGCTGTCCGAGCGGCTGGGCTGGGAGCCGCTCATCCGCGAGCAGCTGCTGCCGCTGCTGCGCTTCCCGAAGGAGCAGGCGCAGGACGTGTCCGACTGGAGCGCGGCTCACGGTTGAGCCCCTGACGGAATCCAATTTCAAATGGGAGCGCGGAACATGGCTGAGAACGAGCAGGCCCCGGCGCTCATCGTCGTGGCCCATCCAGAGGACGTCGTCCGGTTGTTCAGCACGGTGGCGCCGGGAGCGGACCTCGCGGTGGTGACGGAGGACGGGAGCACGGGCCGGGAGCTGGAGGCCGTGGGCCGGGCCCTGGGCGCGAAGAGCACGCACCTCTTGCTGTCCCCGTCGGAGGTGGGGCCGTGGTGCCGCGAGCAGCGCGCCCGGAGCGACGCCCGCGTCTACACGCACAGCCCACAGGAGGACGCCCCGCTGCACCGAGAGGTGGCGCTGCTCGTCAGCCGCGTCTTCGAGCGGCTGTGGGTCCCCGCCACGGGTGCCAGGCCCACCGCCTGCACGGTGCTGGACGACGCGGCCTTCCTGCGCAAGCTGGCGCTGCTCAACGCGCTCTACCGGGAGCGTCCGGACGGTGCCGCTTCCGGCGCGTGCACGGACCCCGTGCGTGACGGGCCCGGCATCGAGGCCTTCACCGAGGTGCGGGCCGGGGACGTGGTGCGCGCCCTGTCCCTCACGAAGCCAGAGGTCTTCGCGGAGCTCGCGGACCCCTGGGGCTTCGCCCATTCCACCTACGAGGGCGAGCGCTTCGCCCTCACCACGAAGGTGCTCGGGACGCTGCGCCACGCGGGCCCACCCCGGAGCGTGGTGGACGTGGGCGCCTGCGAGGGAATGATGACCGAGCACCTGCTGACGCTCTTCCCGGACGCGAACATCCGCGCGGTGGAGTCGGAGCCCCGCTTCGTCACGCGCCTGCGCGAGCGGCTGGGGGGGCTTCCGCGCGTGCGCATCGTGGAGGCCAGCGCGGAGGACGTGGCGCTGGAGGCGGACCTGGTGCTGCTGGCGGAGGTGCTCTACTACCTGTCCGATGACGCCAGCCGCGACCTGCTGGACCGGCTGCGCGCGTCCCACCTGCTCACGTCCTACGGCGGAGGCTTCGGCGCCCAGGTGCATGCGGCGCTCGCCGGGCGCGGATGGAAGTGCGTCCAGTCCGCGATACTTCCGGGCCGCATCGAGCCGGTGGACGGCGCCTCGAGCCCGCTGCTCGTGCGCCGTGCGGGCACCGAAATCCGGCTCTGGGAACGGTGATAACAAGAATTCGGGGATTGAAGTTCCGGGCTTGCCCACGAAGAGGGCGGGTTTTCCCTTGCAAGGGACCGAGGGCTGGGTTTGTTGTTAATCCCGGTCTGTCGGATTTGTTGACTTGCCTGCTTTGAATATGTGTTGCCATTGGCGCGGGAACTCCTCAGCATGACCGTACATGGCCGCCCCGCTTGTCTCGCAGGGCCCCGCGGATGCCCCGGCCCGGGCGTCCCTTGAGGAGGGGCTGAAACACAGTGCGCTCTGGCGCCGGGCGCTGCCGTGGCTGGTGGGCGGCTGGCTCGTGACGAGCGTGCTGGGGCTGGGGCTCGTGTGGTCCTACGCGAATGCGGAGGGGCCCGCGGCCACGCCCCCTGGACGGTTGCCGGAGCGGTTCGCGCGGGCGCCGGGCGTGTGGACGCTGCTTGTCTTCGTCCACCCGCGATGCCCGTGCTCCCGCGCGACGCTGGCGGAGCTGGCGAAGCTCCTGGACCGGCACGGCGCGCGGCTCTCCACGCACGTGTTCGTCTGGGCCCCGCGTGAAGCCCCGCCGGGCTTCGAGCGCTCGGAGCTGTGGACGCGCGCGGCGGCCCTGCCAGGGGCGGAGGTGGTGGCGGACGTGGACGGGCAGGTGGCGCGCGAGCTGGGGGCTCGCACGTCGGGACAGCTGGTCCTCTTCTCTCCGGATGGCGTGGAGCGTTTCGCCGGTGGCATCACCCCCACGCGAGGCCACGAAGGTGACAGCGCGGGGGGAGGGGCCATCCGGGAGCTCCTGGACTCGGAGCTCTCCAGCACCGCCACCGCGCCTGTCTTTGGCTGTGCCCTCGAGACACCCCTCGCGTCCGCGGGTGACGACACGTGATGAGCATCCAGTATTCCGAAGCAGCCGTGTCCGAGCGTTCGCGCCAGCTGTTCGACGCGCAATGGCTGTCCTTGGGCCAGCGGACGGACCGGACCTTCGTCGCCTTGATGGTGTTGCAGTGGCTGGGCGGCATCGCTGCGGCGGTGTACCTGTCGCCCCGGGCCTGGGAGGGATTGCAGAGCACGGTCCACTCCCACGTGGTGGCCGCGGTGGGGCTGGGCCTGCTCCTGAGCGGCCTGCCGGTGGTGCTCGCGCTCACCCGGCCCGGCCGCGAGTCCACGCGGCATGTCATCGCGGTGGGGCAGGCGCTGATGTCCGGACTGCTCATCCACCTGATGGGCGGCCGCATCGAGACGCACTTCCACATCTTCGGCTCGCTGGCGCTGCTCTCCATCTACCGGGACTGGAAGGTGCTGCTCACTTTCAGCGGCGTGGTGGCGGCGGACCACCTCCTGCGCGGCATGTTCTGGCCGGAGTCCATCTTCGGCATGCACGCCCGCGGGGCCTGGCGGTGGATGGAGCACGCCGCGTGGGTGGCGTTCGAGGACATCTTCCTCATCGCCTCCTGCGTGCAGGGCCAGCGGGACCTCCGGGAGGCCGCGCGGCGCGAGGCGCAGCTGGAGCTGTCCCGGAACGCGGTGGACGAGCAGGTCGTCCTGCCGCTGATGGGCACCGCGAGCGCGCTGCGCGAATCCGTGACGACGCTGACGGAGTCCACCCGCGAGCAGCGCCAGGAGCTCTCCCGCCAGGCCCTCGCGCTGGAGGAGACGCGGGGGACGGCGGAGGAGATCCGTCAGACCTCGCTGGCCGCCTCGGAGCAGGCCGCGCGGGTGCTGGGCGCCACGCAGCAGGCCGGGGACGTGGGCGCGGCGGTGGAGGACGCCATCGGCCGGAGCGTGGAGGGGCTGGCGGACCTGCGCGCGCAGGCGGTGGACCTCTCCGAGCGCATCCAGGGGCTGGCGGCGTACACGGAGCGCATCGCCGGCATCACCCGGACGGTGCAGGACCTGGCGGACCAGTCCAACGTGCTCGCCATCAACGCGGCCATCGAGGCGGCGAGGGCCGGGGAGGTGGGCCGGGCATTCTCGGTGGTGGCGCGGGAGATGCGGGGCCTGGCGTCCCAGTCCGTGGCGGCCACGCAACAGGTGCGCTCGGTTCTGGACGACACGCGCTCCCGAATCCAGGGGGTGGTGGATCTCACCCGCCAGGGCAGCGAGCGCATGGGCCGGGGCATCGAGATCATCCGCGCCTCCGGTGAGCGCCTGTCCATGCTGTCCGGGCTGGTGAAGGGCAACGCGGACGCGGTCCGCCAGATCTCGGCGTCGGTGAGCCAGCAGTCGGCGGGGGTCTCTCAAATCTTCACCGCCGTGTCGGACCTGACGGCGCTGATGCAGGCCTCGGTGGCCCGGGTGGAGGCCACCCACGCGGCGGCGGACCGCCTCCAGCAGGTCACCGACCAGGTCCACGGCGTCATCGCCCTGTATCAGGAGAAAACCTGAAGGGTCACCGACACGCGGCCTGTCTTGGAGTACATGGACGCCATGAACTCCAGACTCCGTCGTTTTCTGTCGTTTTCCTCGGTTCCCCTCCTCCTGAGCTGCGGCGCTGCCGCGGTGTCGGACACGCCGGCTGAGGCGCTGGCGGTGCAGACGCAGGAGCTGGCCTCGGGCACGCCCGCGGGCATCGGGGTGGTGCTGTTCCTCAATGAGTACGCCCTGACCTTCAACATGCTGGACACGCAGGTGCCGCTCAACGCGCAGGCGGCGCAGAGCATCATCAACTACCGCTACGGGCCGGACGGCATCCCGCACACGGCGGATGACAAGCGCTTCGTCTCCATCGAGCAGGTGGACGCGCTGCCCCAGGTGGGGCCGGCGGCGCTGGCGGCGTTGGAGGCATACGCCCGGGGCACGGGCCGGGTGGAGCTGCCGGTGGACGGCTGGGTGGGCACGTTCCACGGCGTGTCCTTCAACGTGTCGGAGGCGCGCCGGGCGCTGGCGGTGGTGAACACGCAGTCGCTGGCGGCGCTGCAGTCCACGTACAACGTGCCCGCGGCGGCGGCGAACGCGATGGTGGCGGCGCGGCCGTTCTACGACATCCTGACGCTGGGCCGGCTGGCGTTCGTGGATGCGACCGCGCTCCAGAACCTGAAGGCGGCCACGCTGCAGGGCGAGGAGGGCGACGCCTGCACTGGCGTGGGCACGTGCGGGCCGAACCTCCACTGCGAGGGCAAGCCGAATGACGGCTCCAGCCCCTACGGCCGCTGTGTGACGACGTTGCCCATCCCGGGTAACGACACGTCGTGTTCGCGCTTCGTGCCGTGTCAGGAGGGGCTGGCGTGCCACGGCCTGGACTCGGGCGCGACGGAGGGCTGGTGCCGGCCGGCGTGGATGTCCGGCGAGTTCACGGCGTACTCGGACCTGACGCTCCAGGGGAACACGACGCCGCTGACGGCGACGCAGCCGGTGGTGGGCCTGGCGACGGTGCCGGAGGACATCACGGTGGAGCTGGACCTGGCGCACAACAACCCGTCCAGGCTGGTGCTCACGCTGGAGGATCCGGGCGGTGAGACGGCGCTCCTGTGGGACGGGCCCAACGAGGGCACGCCGCCCAAGCGCATCCCGGTGACGCGCGGCATCCCCCGCGACGGCACCATCAACGGCCTGTGGAAGCTGCACATCGTCAACCCGTCGGGCGTGGGCAACGGCAAGCTGCGCGAGTGGGAGCTGAAGCTCACCAGCCGCTGGGACTGACGCGCAGCCTTCGAGTCCATCGAAGGATGATTTGACGCCCGCGAGGCTTGTCCTCGCGGGCGTTCAGCGGGGTAGGGCGTTTTATCGGGGAATACCGGCTGTGCTATCACTGGGAGTCCCTCCAACCGGGAGCCTTCCGTGAAAGCACGTCTGTTGATGGTGTTCGCGTCGTTGTCGCTGGGCTTGCTTGCCGCGTGCGGCAACGTGGACATGGACTCCACGTCGCTTGCGCAGGGCGAGTCCGGACTCGGCTCTGAATGTCCCTGTGGCGGCGTGGGCCCGTGGAACTGTCTGCCGTGTGCCTTCATCTGCGGTGACGGCATCTGTGACTCGGCCAACGGCGAGTCCGTCAACACCTGCGCCGAGGACTGCACGCCGCTGCCCTACTGTGGCGACGGCTGGTGCAACAACGGCGAGACGAACGCCACCTGCCCGTGGGACTGCGCCCCCTCCACCTGGTGCGGCGACGGTCTGTGCAACGGAAGCGAGACGGTGGCCAGCTGCCTGCCGGACTGTGGAAGCCTGACGTGCGGCAATTACCTCTGCGAGGCCCATGAGATGGGCTGGTGCGCGGACTGCGGCCCCATCTGCACCGGTCCGAACTGCCCGCAGTGGCCGCAGGACCCGTAGCGAGGAGCCTGGGAGCGCACACATGATCGTCAGCGTGCAGGGTGGTATCGGTATTGGCGTGCCGAGGAAGGGCAACCTCGAGCTGTTCTTGAACACCACGGGGTTGATTTCATGTGTGGGGTTCCTGATTGAGACGGACACCCACCTCTACCTGGCCCACATCACCCCTCCCTCGGAGACGGATCTCGAAAAGCGCTCTGAAATCGAAAGACGGCGCATGCGGGCGTCGACCCTCATCGCGGAGGTGCTCAATGAATCCATTGAAACCATGCGGGTGAAGTCGAACACCATCGTCTGGCGGATGAACATCACGCTGTTCGTGTTGGATGAAGGGGCCATGGCAGAGGCTCACTTCAAGACCGTTCATGCCGAGGTGTTGAAGCTGACGTCCACCAAGAGGGTGCCGGTGGAGTGCCTGGGCTACGACGCGCTCTATGTTCGCGTCAGGGATGGCGCGTTCCATACCCAGCCGCCCCAAAACACCGTCCACAAGAACATCTACCTGGAGGGGGCCTGGGAGGATGAGGTGAGGCGTATCGAGCCTTCCGTCAGGAGAGAGTTCGGTTTCGCCACGGATGAATATGACGTGGAGATGGCCCACAAGGAACGCCACGTCATCCTGACCCGGACGCCAGCGCTCCTGACACAACGTGGCGTGGCCAATGCGTGGGTCGTGGATACGACGTATTGAGACCCATGCACTCCATCCAGCGTCGCTGCGTGTCCGCCATGACCTTGTCGCTGGCGGGATTGCTGATGTTCGCCGGTTGTGAGCCGGAGGTCCGCGAGCCCACCACGGCGCCTCGTGAGGCCCTCGCTGCCTCCGCGGCTCCACGGGCCCTCGGGCTCGGAGGTGACACCTCCTGTGTCTGGGGGAGTCCGGACTGCAACCTGTGCAGCCCTGACGTGCCGCTGCGCTTCCAGGAACTGCGCGACCACGGCGAGGTGCTCGGCTTCCATCCCGGGCCGTTCAACCTCAACGTGGCCTACCCGGGCGCCAATCACTGGCAAGGCATCCAGCGGCTGTCGACCCACTCAGGCCGCCTCCTCGTCCTGTCCAAGCGGGATGACGCTCCCGGAGGCAACGTGGGGCACCTGGTGCACATGGCCAGCCGCAACGGGGAGGGTGGGCGCTTCCGCTCCAACCGGCTGAGCCCCTCCATCAAGGAACCCGAGGACACCGCTCCGCCGGGCGCGGACGCAGCGGTGGCGGCGCTGCCGGTGCTGGACGGCTACCGCCACGGCGGCGGAATGCAGGCGGTGGGCAGCATCCTGGCGCTGCCCATGGAGGAGGGGCCCGGTCCGGGGCGCATCGCGCTCTACGATTACAACCACTCCCTGACGCCGAGCCCGTTCGCCTTCGTCCACGGTGAAACAGCCACCGCGGGCACGGCCTCGTTCACGAAGCTGTCGGACGGGCACTTCCTGCTCCTGCTGGGGCAGGTGGACGCGAACACGCTGGAGGTCTTCCGCTCCTCGGAGACCGACCTCCACTCCGCGACCAACCAGTGGGTGCGCATCGACAGGTGGCGGAAGTCGGAGCTGCCGGACGGGCAGTGGGGCGCCTTCCAGAACCTCAACTTCGTGACGGACTGCAATGACTCACAGATCTACCTCGTGGGCACGCGGCTGGGCGGCCTGCGCTGGGGAGCGGTGAGCGACGACTACGCGCACCTGTACCGGGTGCACCTGGATGGCCACCTGCGCCTGGAGCACGTTGCCTCCAGGCACCTGTACTGCAGCAACGACGGTTCGCGGCAGTGCAACCTGGACGCAGGCGCGGGCCTCTTCGTGGGACCCGACCGCGGCCTCATCCTCTACGGCACCGAGCACGCGGATGACGGCCCCGGTTCGACGGTGAAGCTGGTGGAGTTCCGCGGCGTGTGGGCGGACACCCGCTGCCGCACGGACATCGGGCACGCCTACGTCGACTTCTACGACGACTCCAACTTCAGCGACCGGGGCTTCATCTTCGACTACAGCGACCAGGGCTTGAAGAACTGGGCGCGCTTCGACGACGTCGACAGGTTCAACGACAAGACCTCCTCAGTCCGCTGGTGCATCCCGCCGGGCTACCGGGTGCGGCTCTACGACGACTCGAATTACAAGGGCAGCTCCAGGGACCTCGTGGGCGACGGCGCGCTCCACGAAGCCAACCTGAACAGCAAGGCCTGGGGCTTCAACGACAAGGTGTCGTCCGCGCGCTGGCTGAACGAGTGACGCGGAGGGGGGCGGCTGGTGGTGCGGTGCGGGAAGGTGCTATCGCGGGACCCCATGCGACCACGCCTTGCGTTGCTCTTCCCGCTGCTGCTTTGCGCGTGTGCAAGCGGTCCATCACGGCGCGCGGACGACACCGGCGGGGAGCCCCTGCCTCGAAGGAGCCCCATGAAGCCGGATGCCCCCTCTCTTGCGCGCGGTGAGGCGCTGTTGCGCCATGGCACCGGGAGCGACGCCGTCGTTCCGGCCGAGCCGGCCCCCGCCGTCCAGGAGCTCGGGGCCCTGGCGGGGTTCGGCCAGGCCTGGACGTCGTGCTCGGCCCGGGCCTCGGTCTACCTGTTCGACAGCTACAACGAAGCAGGTGCGGCGGAGGTGAGGCTGAAGAAGCAGGTGCGCGAAGGGAAGCAGGGGGCCGGCACGGTCAACGGCAACTGGATGATCTGGGCCACCGCCGATGCGAAGGACGAGGCCGGCCGCGACGTCATCGAGCGGGTGGTCTCCTCCTTCGCGGGCGAGGAGTGAGGCCGTGAGTCAGGAGACGGAGGCCAGCTCGGGTGAGGAGGGACGCTCCCGCCGGACGTGGTTCTTCATCGTCCTCGGTGTGCTGGCCTGTTCGTGCCTGGGCATGGTGGTCGTCAACACGGTCCGCAACTTCGTGCGTTTCGGCCAGCGCGCCCGCGCGGCGGAGTGCAGGTCGAACCTGAAGGCCTGGTACACGCTCCAGCAGCGCCACTTCCAGGACACGCGGACCTACGAGCCGGTCTTCGCGAAGGTGGGCTTCGCGCCCGAGCGGGGCAACCGCTACGCGTACTTCGCGGGCCGGGGACCGATGGAGGTTCGCGACCAGGAGCGAAGCGCGGCGCCTGCGGGGTCGGTCGCCATCGGCGCGGACACCCACCAGTTCACCTACCTGCGCCCCTTCGACGTGGAGGCGCTTCATCCGTCCTTGAAGGCCCGGCTTGGTGTCTCCGGCACATGCCCCGCCTGCGACATCACCCTGGCCTGCGTCGGGAACACCGACGAAGACGCGACGCTGGATGTCTGGGTCCTCTCCACCGGACCGCTGGACCTCCAGGACGTGGACGGAGATGCCGCAGAGCCCGGCATCCCCGTGCAGCTCGTGGACGACACGCGGGACTGAGGGGCTACAGCTTCGTCCCGCGCAAAGTCGTGGCGCCTGGAGTCGTATTAGAATTGACTAATATGAGTGCGGACTGTAGTGAGTTCCGTGAACGGAGGAGGTCCGCACATGCTTCACACCCTGATTGGCGCCCAGTTCCGCGCGTGCGTCGAACGCGATTACGAGGGCAAGCCAGCCCACGTGGTCGTCGCGCATCGTGTCTATCCCACCCACATCGAGGACCTGTGGGACGCGGTCACCAACGCCGAGCGCATCCCGCGCTGGTTCGCGCCCGTCGAGGGGCAGCTTCAGAAGGGCGGCCGCTATCAGATCAAGGGGAACGCGGGAGGCACCATCACCCGCTGTGACAAGCCCGAGGCGTTCGACCTGACCTGGGAGATGAACGGCGGCATGAGCTGGGTGACCATCCGCCTGGCGCCGGAAGGGAAGGGCACGCGGCTGACGCTGGAGCACATCGTGCACTCCGCGGACGTGGAACAGTTCTGGAGCCAGTTCGGTCCTGGCGCCACGGGCGTGGGCTGGGATTTGAGCTTCCTGGGCCTGGGCCTGTACCTGGAGACGGGCAAGGACGTGGCCGCGGAGGCCGCCGCGTCGTGGGGGACTTCCGACGAGGCGAAGACCTTCATGCGCACGAGCGCCCAGGCCTGGGCCGACGCCCACGTCGCGGCCGGTGAGAAGCCGGACGTGGCCCGAGGGATGGCCGAGCGCACGGCCGCGTTCTATACAGGGGGCTGATGCACGCCTTCGACGTCCTCGGCGATCCGGTCCGCCGCCGCATCCTGGAGCTGCTCGCGGAAGGCGAGCACGCTTCGGGCGAGGTCGTGGACGTGATCCAGCGTGAGTTCGGCATCACGCAGTCCGCCGTCTCGCAGCACCTGAAGGTCCTGCGGGACAACGGCTTCGCGACGGTGCGGGTGGATGGCGCCCGGCGGCTGTACGCCGTGGACGCCGCGCCGCTGGCGGAGGTGGACGCCTGGCTGGACCGCTTCCGTGCGTTCTGGACGCCGAAGCTGGACGCCCTGGCTACAGAAGTCGCGCGGGGGAAGAAAAAGCGGGGGGAGTAGGAGGCAGGCGCCCCCACGGACCACGCCGTGTCACTGGACGCGGCGAGCCACCCCCGGCAGCTTCTGGCTCCGGCTCCCTTCCCCCTGGAGCCCAAGGAGTCCAACGGATGAAGCTCAAGGCGCTCTGCATCGCCGTATCGCTGCTGGCCGTCCCTGGCGTGGCCGCCGCGCAAAGCCCCTTCGATTCCATCAAGAAGGCCGCGGGCGACGCCGGCAAGTCCACCGTGGAGAAGCGCGTCAACACGAAGCTCACGGAGGAGGGCCGCAAGAACCAGTGCAGCTTCAAGACGGGCACCGCGGAGCTGGCCCCCGGCTGCGACGCGAAGCTCAAGAAGCTGACCAATGCCCTGGTGGACGCGAAGAAGCAGCTCGTCGCGGCCGGCGTCAAAAGCTACAAGTTCGAGGTCTCCGGCCACACCGACTCGACGGGTGACGCCGCGAAGAACAAGGCGCTCAGCGAGCAGCGCGCGGAGGCCATCGTCAAGGAGCTCGTCGCTCGAGGCATCCCCCGCGGCGAAATCACCGCCGTGGGCTACGGCTCCGAGCGCATGCTGGTGAAGCCAGACAACACCGAGGCGAAGAAGGCGCAGAACCGCCGCTACGAGCTCCAGGTCCGGCTGTAATCCCTCACACGGCTGAGAGGGGGCGGCGCCCGTGGCGCCGCCCCGTCACTCAGGCCTTCACCGCATCGAGGATGCTGGTCCCGCTCTGCGTGGGGATGAGGCGTTGGACCTTCCAGCCGGTCGCGGCGAGCAGGGCCTGGAACTCGTTGTAGGTGCGCTCGCGCCCGTTGGCGACCACCAGCATGTTGAGGTCCATCAGGTGGGTGATGTCGGGAGTCCGGTTGTCCGGGATCACCATCTCCACCACGAAGAGGCGGGCTTGGGATGGGGCCGCCTCATGGAGCCGGCGCAGGATGTTGGTGCAGGCGTCATCCGCCCAGTCGTGGAGGATGTGCTTGAGCAGGTAGGCGTCGGCTGCCGGAATGCCGGGCTCGAAGAAGTTCCCGGCCACCACGTCCACCCGTTTGGCGAGCCCCCGGGACTCCAGGACGGGCTTCGCGCTTTCAGCGACCTGGGGCAGTTCGAAGAGGATGCCCCGGCAGGAGGGATGGGCGCGCAGCACCTGCGCCAGCAGGTCTCCGTGACTGCCTCCAATGTCCACCACGCGGGCGAAGGGGGAGAAGTCGACGTGCCGGGCCACCTGGCTGGCGACCATCTCGGACCAGTCCCCCATGGACCGGGCGAAGTGCTCCGCCTCGTCGGGGTTCTTGGCGAAGTGCTCCCAGATGTCGACTCCGAGCGCGGCCTGGATGGGCGAGCTCCCGGTGCGAATCGCCTCGGGGAGGTGTCCCCAGGGGAGCCAATGCGACGGGCTGCTCTGGATGATGGCCAGCTCCTTCAAGGAGCCCGGGACGTTCGAGCACAGGCCCTCTCCCATGGGGGTCAGGGCGAAGGTCCGCTCGGCGAAGGCCACGAAGAGGCCCGTGGCGAGGCCGGCGCGCATCAGCCGAAACAAGGCTTCCGGGTGGACACCCAGCTCCGCCGCGAGCGAATCGCTGTCGCGGGCCCCTCCTGAGAGCAGGTCCGCGAGTCCCAGGCGGGCCACGGTGCCAATGACCTGGGTGCGCCAGTAGCTGGTGATGGCCAGGTGGAGCTGCTGCGTGGGGGACGGACTGTCGCCAAGTGTGTTTTCCATGGCGCGAGTCTAACGCCGTGATCCCCGGAGTAGACTCTTTCCGTGGAAGGTGGATGCCAGGAAAGGTCGTGCGGAATGGCGGCACAATACGATGACATCGCCGTGAAGCTGTCGGACTGGGATGTCCTGCCCGTGCGTTCGGAGTACCTCGAAGGCCACACCTTCTTCAACGCGCTTGGCTCCGTGAAGGGACAGTCCGTCCTGGACGTGGCCTGTGGTGACGGGCTCTACACGCGGCAGCTCCAGGCGCGGGGCGCTCACCGGGTGGCTGGCGTGGACATCTCAGAGGAGATGATCCGCGTCGCCCGGCAACACGAAGCGGCCCAGCCCCTGGGAATCGAGTACCACGTGTCGGACGTGGCGGACATGGCGCCGCTGGGTGTCTTCGATTGCGTGACGGCCGTCTATCTCCTGCACTACGCGAGCTCGCCCGAACACTTGCTGCGCATGTGCCGGAACATCCACGCCCACCTGAAGCCCGGGGGACGCTTCGTCACGTACACGTTCAACCCTGGGTTCAGTGCGAAGGGCCCCAACAGCACCCGGTATGGCATCACGATGTTGGACTTCCCGGAGTCGCCCAGGGAAGGGCAGGGCATCTCCGCGGAGCTGCACGCGAAGACGCCCTTCACCATCCACTTCTCCCACTGGAGCCGTGACACCTACGAGCGCGCCCTTCGTGAAGCGGGCTTCCACCGACTCACCTGGATGCGCCCGGAATGCGCCCCCGAGGGCATCGCCCGGTACGGCCAGGAGTTCTGGCAGGACTACCTCGACAACCCGCACGCGGTCGCGCTGCGCTGCGAGCGGTGAGCCCACCTAGACTTCTTCGAATTTCATTCCTGTGGCGCCAATGCGCTCAAGTGCGTCGCGGATTTCCTCCCGGACGATCAACGCGATGGGCCAGCCCCAGGTGCGGAACACCTTCGCGTCACCTACCTGCGAAGCGTCAATCCGCATTCCCCAAACGTCTCGGTACTCTCCAACCTTCTCAGGACGCCCGTCCTCCGGCGTCCACATCAGGATTTCCTCGGAGGCCTTGTCGTCAATGCAGCGAATCAGCTTGGTTGCCACGAGGATGCGGAACTGCTCAGGCTGACCCGCGACCTCTACGGGAAAGAGCTGCACGTCATCGGGAGCAAGGTCCGCGAAGACGGATGCCACCTTGGCGTGGACTACCGGCGTTGAGCGGGCCGCTAGCGAGAAGTCGAGCGCTGTTCCGGGGAGATACAGCGGGAGCTTCAAGCGGCCCGGAGCGTCAACAGGAGTCCCGTCAGTAAACACCCATGGCTCACTCAACGCTCTGCCTTCAACGTCAGTAGGGGCGCCGAGCAGCCACCGGCCTGGACTGGTCATGTCGTCGCTCAGGTCGAAGTAACGCTTGGGCATGCGGACCATTGTGTCGCCCCTATGCTCCCGTCACCAGTCTGTTGAGGAGGGTGTCGGGAGCGGCGATGTCCTGCGCCAACTTGTCGAGTTCCGCTGTCAGCACTTCGCGGCACTGCTCCATCGTGCGGCAGTTTCGCGTTGCTGCGTCCAGGCGCCGGAAAATGCGTTGATGGTACGCCAATGGGTGGGGCCCCTTATGACCTTTGACGCGGACGATGTTCGCTGGGTCGTCCAGCGACATGCCCGCCCGGTCGAAAATCTCCTGAAACCGGGGTGACCACGGGCCTTCATTGTTCGTGGCCTTCCACCACTTGTTCGTGGCGATGTGGTGGTCGTGGCCCTCCGCGTCCACCGGGGCGGCAGCCGTGCCACCCATGGCCCGTGCCGTCATGGCCACTGCATTGGGGGCGAGTGCCACGGTGACGGCCTCGCCCGTCACCGCCACCGCTCCGACTTCGCCCACGGCGGCAAGGCGGAGACCCGCGCGGCCCCCAGCCGCCGCTGCCGCCTGGGCTGAACCGGGCAGCGTCGGCACCTTCGAGGCGAAGCCCGCAGCCGTGTTGCCGACGGCCACCGTCGCAAGCAGCGCGAAGGCTCGCGCCGCGTTCCGACCCATCACCTTGCCGTAGCGCTCACCTGCATCGCGTAGCTCGTCAAACGTGGTGGCCCGGTCCGCCTCTTCCACCAGCAGTTTGAAGCCCGCTATCAGCGTCCAGAAGGTGTCCACCCCGAGGTAGGCAATGGCTGTCGCCGTCATCACCGCAGCCAGTCCCTTGCTCACGGGTTCGGGCACCGACCAGAGGACCAGATAGAGGGTCATGGTCCACAGCGCAGCAGAGAGCGCCGCGTGCGGGTCGGCCATGCCTTTGAAGGCATCCAGCATCTCTTCCAGGACAACACCTTGAGCCATGGCCATGGCCAGCGCATAGCGCCCGTCTCCAGTGACGGTAGGGCTCTCCGCCAGCAAGCGCAGACAGTCGCCCTTGCGCCCGGTGCGCTCGCACCAACGCAGATATGCCCGCGTCAGCTCCACCTCCGTTGGCGGCATGTCGGAGGCCAGTGCAGCCCCCTCCAGTGGCGTCATCTGCCGGGTGCGCGGATCGAAGAGGTACGTGCCGCCTCGGGCGTCCACGCCCATCAGGCGCCGCGCGGCCTGCTGCGGATTGGCCGGGAGCCTCACGCCCCGCGCAAGCCTCGCCACGGCCGCTTTGAATTCGCGCCGCTCCACCTCCACCGGTTCGGCTTCGCCGCTTTGAGGCGTGAAGGCGATTGGCGGCCCCTGGCCTGTTTCCAAGCGCACCACGCGCCCTGAGGCACAGCCTGTCAGCCAAACCCACAGGAGTAGCGCGACAGCGCGATGTGCCCTCATCAGGTCCCCCAGTGGGAAAGAGCTTCATCCTCCAGGGCGAGGCAGGGCCACGACCAGAACCCATCGGATCGGGCCGCCCCGAGCGGGTGCTGACTGCTGCTCACCGATGCGTTACTTCGCCTTGATGAAGAACCGATGCTCCGACCACCAGTCGAAGTGACCGCGGCTGCGTGAGAAGGAGATGCTGCGGTCGGCATCGAGGACCTTCTCCCAGATGTCGCCGCCATCCTTCTTCTTGAGCGTGCCCGTCGGCTTCCCCAGGAGCTTCGTCGCCGTGAAGTCGTTCACGCCCGAGGGCAGCTTGAACGCGAGCGGGCCGTCGTAGTTCTTGCCCAGGTGCACTTCGTGGATCACGCCGTCGCGCCCGACGCTGACGGTGATGCCGCGCTTCGTGTCCTTCAGCTTCCCCTGGGCCTTGGGCAGCTTCGTCGGCAGCTTCAGCTTCTTCAAATCCGCCGCCAGCTTCGCGTCGCTCACATGCCTGCCGAGCAGCGACACCAGCCCGCGCGGCAAGGGCGCGAGCTTCTTCACGCCCTCGCTCACGACGGGCGCGGGCGTGGCTTCGCGCTGATAGGTCCGCACGTTGAACTTCGCGGGCTTCGGCGCCTGGACCACCTCCTTCTCGAGCCACGCGCGCAGGGCCTCGCGCTCGTCGCCCTCATCGAGATCGTCCAGGCGTGTCTTCCCCTTGCCCAGCGCGAGCAGGAACGCTTCGAGGCTGGGCGCGACGAGCTTCAGCGCGTCCGACTCCGAATCGAACAGCACCACGGGCGCCGGCTTCACCGCCGAGACGAGCGCGAGCAGCGAACCGTCCGGCAGCGAGAGGAAGCACCACGCGTCGCGCAGCCCGCCCGGCATCTTCGGTGAAACCAGCTCGAAGGTTCCGAACGCGCCGTGCTCCTGCTTCGCGACCCACTTCGCGAAGCGCGCGAGCAACGGCGGAACGGCCTGTCCCTTGGGCGCCTTCAGCTTGACGAAATACCTGCTCATGGAATGCCCGCTGTCCTCAGCGGCCCTGGAACTTGGGCGGGCGGCGCTCGGCGAAGGCGGAGAAGGCCTCCGTCAAATCCAGCGACTGGAGGAACGCCGAGTTCCACACCGCCACGTAGCGCAGCCCGTCCGCGATGGACTTGTCCGCGCAGTACTCCATCACCTGCTTGGCGCCCTGGACCACGAGTGGCGGGTTGTCCGCGATGCGCCTCGCCGTCGCCCGCGCCTCCGCGAGCAGGGCCTCGGGGGAGGGGAAGACCTCGTTGACCAGCCCCATGCGCAGCGCACGCGCCGCGTCCACGTCGCCGCCGGTGTAGGCCAGCTCTCGCGTGTTCCCCTCGCCGATGATGCGCGGCAGCCGCTGGAGCGCGCCCAGGTCCGCGACGATGCCGACCTTCACCTCGCGCAGGGAGAACTTCGCCTCCTGCGAGCAGTACCGGAAGTCACACGCGGCGATGAGGTCCATGCCTCCGCCAATGCACCAGCCATGCACCGCGGCGATGACGGGCTTCTTGCACCGGGCCATCCCTTCCGTGGCCTGCTGCATCTCCCCAATCAGCTTGAGCAGCCGGCTGCGCTCCAGCGCCAGGTTGCTCTCGCCGGTGAGCAGCGGCCCCAGGGACTCCATCATCCCCATCAGGTCCAGGCCGTAGGTGAAGTTCTGGCCTTCACCTCGCACCAGCAGCACGCGCACGTCGTCGTCGGCGTCCAGCGCGCGGAGCGCTTCCGGCATCTCCCGCCAGAAGTCGGGGCCCATGGCGTTGCCCTTGCCCGGGCCCGTGAGCACCAGTTCGGCGATGCCGTCGGCCTTCTCGATGCGCAATGACTTGTACGTGACGTCCATCCGTTGCCTCCCAGGGAAGTGAGCGGATGGCACTTGAGCAGATGCCGCTCAGGTGGGCCAGAACCGGTGGCACTCCGCGCTCCATTCGGAATGGCGGGTGCGGCCGGACGTCCAGGTCTTGTAGCGGTAGTCGTGGCGGCTGCGCTTCTGGAAGTAGAACGACCAGCGCCCCGACTCCCGCACCCCGAACACGGTGCCGAACTGGATCAGCTCGTCCTGGTCCACCTTCCAGAACGACCGGAAGGCATGGGTGCCCACGTGGTACCAGGATGCGCCGCTCACGCCGCGCTCGTATTCGAGTTGGGCGGTGCCCGCCGTGCTCAGCATGCCGGGCATGTAGTCATGCATCGACGCGGAGGCCGACGACTGCTGGCTGCCGCCCATGACCTTCCGGGCGGCGTTGAAGCGGGCCTCCATGACCTGGACCTTCGCCTGGTACCTCGCCGCGTCGTTGGGCGCGTTCGCTCCCGCCGAGTTCGCGTTCAGGTGGTACACCGTCGGCGAGGCCGGGTCGCCGGTGACGAAGATGGAGCACCCCTGAAGCGCGGCGGTGACGAAGTAGTTCGCGTGCGAGCCCAGCCGCACGCAGTGGGTGCTGTCGAAGCCCCAGTGCAGGTAGTAGATGTCGAAGGACTGCGCCACCACGGGGCCACCCACCTCCAGGGACAGCAGGTTGTGGTCCCCGTTGAAGATGATGCCGGTGCCCGGTTCGGTGATGGGGTTCGTGTTCTCCGACAGGTCGACGGCCTCGTGCAGCGCCCCGCTGAGCACACAGCCCTGCGTGTCGTAGACCGTGGCCTCCAGTCCGTGCGGGTCCAGGTTGCGCTCGTGCATCAGGCGCTTCAACCCGACGAGCGACTTCTGCTGGGACGGAGGTGGTGCGACCCTGAGGGCCGGGAAGACGGCCTGCTTCGAGGCCTTCTTCACCAGGTCCTGCGGCTTGTAGAGGGGGACGAGCGCCAGGGGCCAATCTCCGGGTTGGGGGCCGCGGGAGCATATCGCCCGCGGGGCTGTTTCAGGGCACGTCCATGGCCGTCGGGTCCGCCTTCCAGCGCTGGAGCTGTTCCTTGGAGGGAAAGCCCGTCACGCGGTAGCGCTCCGGGTACACGCCCAGCTCGGGCATCAGCAGCGTTCCGGCGTCGCGCACCACGAGGTCCCAGCGGACCGCGGCCACCGGGGGCGCGTCCGGGCCCAGCGCCGCGTCCACGAAGAGGATGACGTCCGCTCGCGGGAGCAGCGACTCACCTTCATTGGACCAGACGGTCTGACCGAAGAAGCGTCCCCGGTCGTCCTTGGCTGGAACCAGGCTGGCGACGAAGACCTCGCCGTGCTCCTGTTGTTGCCGGAGCCGCTCGGTCTGGTCCTGGTAGCCGCGCACCCGGCTGGTGAACGCGAGCTTCTCCAGGATGCTCCGCGCCGGGCTCTTGGGTCCGGGGAGGAAGGGCTTCCATCCGTCGGCGGTGAGGCGCAGTGCGCTCCCGTCCACGGGGCGCGGTGCCTGGACGCCCTCCAGCGCGGCCTCCGCCAGCGTGAGCAGGCCCGTGGCGTCGTCGGCGCCGGTGATGAGCACCGTGTCCCGGTTGGGGACGACCACCACCGGATCGCCCTTCACCTCGCAGCCGCGCACCACGTCGTCCAGCAGCAGCCGTGAGGCACCGTAGCTGTCGTTCGTGAAGATGGCGCAGACGCCCAGGGTCAGGTGCCGGAGCGGCGCGGCCTCCATCCGCCGCAGGTTGGTCATCGCGTCGGCGCGGGCCTGCTCGTAGGAGATGCCCCAGCGCGCCAGCTCCTCCGTGGGCACGTAGCGCATGGCGTCCGGGGTGTCCTGGACGAGCGCCTCCGCCAGCACCTCGCCCACCGGCCGCCAGGACACCGGCGCGGACTCACCGGCCTGCTGGGAGAACGCCTCGAAGGTGTCGCGGGCACGCACCACGAGCCTCAGCAGGGGACGCGCCTGCTCGTAGGTGGACGGGGCCTCTGGGAGCACGCCCGCCCGCCCCAACCGTGCGAGCACCTCGCCGCGCCGCTCGGGCGGGGTGTCCTGGTACTCGCGGTAGAAGTTCGCGAGGTTGAGGGTCATCCCCAGACCGCCGTCCGGGGTGTAGCGCTGGATGAGGAACTGCTCCGGGTCGTACCTCAGCTCGCCCGTGGGGTCCGCGGCGCGGAGGGCCGCCAGGGCCTGCTGGGCGTATTCATCCCGGTCGCTCGCCTCCAGGGACAGCGTTTCATGAACGGCTGGCGTTCCATTGGCGAAGACCAGCGCGGCGACGAGCACCAGGGCCGACACACCGAAGCCGGCCACCTTCCACTGCGTGTTGCGTGACATGGGCCCGGCACACTAGCACCGGCCCTGAGGCGCCAGCTCAGAGCTCGTTGAAGACGAGCAGGCCCCGGGAGGTGTCCACGACGTACACGTGGCCGTCTCCGGGAACGCGGATGCCAATGGCGCCTTCAAGCAGGTCATCGCCCCGGTGGAGGTCGGACTCACGGAACGTGTTGAAGTAAGCGACTTCGCGCGGCTGAGGGGGAACGGAGACGTCCAGCACGCGCAGTCCTTCCTGGTAGTAAGCGATGTAGAGCCGCTTGCCCCTGAGGATCATGTTGTGGATGGAGGTCTGCGGCCGCAGCTTGTAGCGCCCCATGAGCTGGATGTTGGTGGGGTCCGTGACGTCCAGCACGCGCAGGTGGGCGCCCTGGTACTCGCCGCCCTCGAACGCGACGGTCTTCCCCGCGAAGGTGCCCACCGCGCTCGCGTGACTGGTCGCGTAGCTGTTGTCACTCTCGAACGTGTAGTGGCCCAGCTCCTGTGGGCTCAGCGGGTCCTTCACGTCGTAGACGACGTAGCCCGCGCTGAAGTGGTTGACGTAGAGCCGGTCCTGATAGGCGAAGGAGTCATGCGCCGAGGGAAACATGGACGTCGTGTCCGCGGCGGTGAAGCGGTTGAGCAGGACGGGCTCAAGCGGCGCGGAGATGTCGAAGACCAGCGTCTCTCCGGTGGGGGCGGGACCCGGTGACACGGCGTAGAGCCGGCTACCCTCCACGAACATCGTGTGGACATCGATGGGGCCACGGCCGGGCACGCTGCGAACGAAGGTCGGGGCTGCGGGGTCGGTGATGTCGAAGACGATGACGCCCGAACTCTTGCTGGCGACGTAGAGCGCGTCGTCCTTGGCCCAGGCCGCGTTCCAGTACGAGTCTCCCGGCAGGGTGATCCGCTTCGTGATGACGGGATGGCTCGGGTCACGGACGTCGACCACCGCGAGCCCTCCCGGGGCCTGCGTGAGCGGGTCGTCAATGGAGACGACGTAGGCGTGGCCCCGGTGGACATACACATCCACCGGGCGCACCGTCTGGACATGGGTCTCGGAGAGGAGCCGCAGCCCTCCCGAGGATTCGGACTCGCCCCGTGCCCAGGTCATCCGCGCGGCTTCGAAGGTGCCCGAGGTGGCGACCTTGCCATCGGTGCAGCGGGCGAAGCACCCCGTCACCAGCCCGGGCCCGGTGACGCCGCAGCCCGCGAAGACCAGGTTCCGGACGGTATTCCGGAAGGGGTACTGCGCGGAGAAGCGGAAGCCTCCCTGGAGCTGCTGCCGCGTGACTGGAGCGCTCCGCATCGTCGGGAGGGAGTTCATGGTCGCGGTGCCGCCATCCGCGGGGACCCGGATGCCAGCGAAGTCCGCGAGGCCCGAGGCGTGGCGCATGTCCACCTGGTAGATGCCATGCGGCTCCAGGGTGGCGAGCGAGGCGGTGTCACACTTCGACAGGTCGAAGAGGGAAGGGTCGTCGCAGTCGACGACGGTCCCCGGGGGCGGTGTGAAAGCGCAGGGGGCGTACTCGCCCCGGTCGACCCAGTCCGTCGGGTCGACCAGGGGCGTATAGGTCCCGTCCCAGGGTTCCACGGGAGGAGGGGGCCGCGGGGGCTCGGACGTGTCCGAGCAGGAGGACGACAGCAGGGCACAACCGAGGATGACTGCACGCAAGGCAGGGGACTCGAGGGCCATGCCCGGGAGTGTATAGCGTTGCGCAGGGTGAAAGGGATTCGCTCCCTGCTTTCGTGGCCCGAGCGTTCAGTGGGCACTCCGGCGTCAATCCGTCATCAGCACCATCAGCACCCGCGTCAGGGACTGTGCCTCGGCGTGGTTCGGGTTCAGCCGCAATGCCTCGTCAACCATTACCTGGGATTCTCCCAGCCGGCCCTCCTCCTTGAGGTGCGCGGCGTAGGCGTAGAAGGCGTCCGCCGAAGCGGGCTCCTTCGCGATGCGGTCCAGCAGGGGCTTCTCTTCTTCGTCGGGCGGCAGGAAGGCCGAATCGGGAGGGCAGGGGTCGCCGTACTGCCCCTTGATGGTCTTGGAGTACGCCCCCGGCGCGAAGGCCTTCACCGCCTTCATGAGCTTCTTGATGTCCGTGTCGCCGCCCTTGGGGCACAGGCCGAGGACGGCGATGTACAGCCCCTTGTTGAGGCCGGGATACTCATCCGACTTCGACACGCCCGGGAACCCGGTGGTCGACAGCCGGACCCAGAGCACCTGGGGCTTCAGCTTGTCGAGCGCGGCCTGGGCCTCGGCCTCGGTCTTCCCACCGCCGACAATGACGATGTCATAGGTCCGCGGCTTGGGCTCCTTGGCCAAAGCCGTGAAGGGAAGACAGACGCCGAGGAGGAACAGGAGTCGTGCGGTCATCCCACGACTCTAGTTCAAACGCTCAGGCCTTCACCGTCTCGAGGATGCTGGCCCCGCTCCGGGTGGGGATGATGCGCTCCACCTTCCACGCGGTCGCGGTGAACAGCGCCTGGAACTCGTCCCGGGTGCGCTCGCGCCCGTCGGCGAGCACCAGCATGTTGAGGTCCATCAGGTGGGTGGGGTCGGGATTCCGGTTGTCCGGAATCACCATCTCCAGCACGAAGAGCCGTGCCCCGGAAGGAGCCGCCTCATGGATCCTGCGCAGGATGTTGAGGGAGGCGTCATCCTCCCAATCATGGAGGATGTGTTTGAGCAGATAGGCATCGGCCGCGGGAATGCCGGGCTCGAAGAAGCTCCCGGCCACCACGTCCACCCGGCTGGCGAGTCCCCGGGACTCCAGCGCCGTCTTCGCGCCCTCGGTGACCCGAGGCAGGTCGAAGAGGATGCCCCGGCAGGAGGGATGGGCGCGCAGCACCTGCGAGAGCAGGTCGCCGTGGCTGCCGCCAATGTCCGCCACCCGGGCGAAGGGGGCGAAGTCGATGTGGTGCGTCAGCTCGCTGCCCACCAGGCCGGAGAGGTTGCCCATGGCCCGGGCGAAGTGCTCCCCTTCGTCGGGATGCCGGGCGAAGTACTCCCAGATGTCAGAGCCGAGGGCGGCCTGCACGGGCGCCCTGCCGGTGCGAACCGCCTCCGAAAGGAGCCCCCAGGGCAACCAGTGGGACTTGTCGCTCTGCATGATGGCCACCGCCCTCAGCGAGCCTGGGACGTCCGAGCGCAGCCCTTCGCCCATGGGAGTCAGGGCAAAGGTCCGCTCGGAGGGGGAGGCGAAGAGGCCGGCGGTGATGCCGCCGCGCATCAGCCGGAACAGGGCGCCTGGGTGGACGCCCAGCTCCGCCGCCAGCGAATCACTGTCGCGCGGGCCACCCACGAGCAGGTCCGCGATCCCCAGGCGGGCCACCGTGCCGATGACCTGGGTGATCCAATGGCCATTGATTGCCGCGAACAGCTGCTGCGTGGGAGACGGAGTCTCGCTGGGCATGGTTTTCATGCCGCGATCCTATCCCTCCCGTGGATTGACGTCTGCATTTGACCAGGAGTACGACCCGAGGATGACCTCACCGACCGTCCATCCTGCGCAGCTCATCGTCGACCTGGGTTTTGGTTTCATCGTCTCTGGCGCGCTGGCGACGGCCGCGGAGCTGGGCGTCGCGGACCACCTGGAGCAGGGGCCCAAGAGCGCGGCCCGGCTCGCGGAAGACGTGGGCGCGGATGCGGCGTCGCTGTACCGGGTGCTGCGGCTGCTCGCGAGCGCTGGGGTGTTCTCCGAGGATGGCGACGGAAACTTCGCCCTCACCCCCGCCTCCGAGCTGCTGCGCACCCAGGCCCCCGGCTCCCTGCGCAGCGCGGTGTTGATGCTCACGCAGGACATCTTCTGGGCACCGGCTGGCGCGCTTACGCAGACGGTGCGGACGGGGACGAACGCCTTCGAGCGCATCTTCGGCAAGCCCTTCTTCGACCACCTCGCGAGCAACGCCACGGCGGGCGCCACCTTCCACCGGGGCATGTCCAGCCTGTCGGACCTGGAGAACGGCCCCATTGCCCGCAGCTATGACTTCAGCGGCTGCCGGCAGGTCGTGGACGTGGGCGGAGGCCACGGCGGCTTCCTTATTGAAGTGCTCCGCTCCACACCGTCGGTCCGGGGCGTGCTCTTCGACCACCCGCACGTCCTGGACGAGGCCCGCATCGCCTTGGAGGGGCTCTCCGAGCGCTGCGAGCTGGTGGCAGGGGACTTCTTCCAGGCGGTGCCTTCCGGCGCGGACGCGTATGTCCTCAAGCGCATCCTCCACGACTGGAGTGATGCGGTGTGCGTGGACATCCTCCGCCACTGCCGCCGCGCGATGGCGGAGGGCGGCCGGGTGCTGGTCGTGGACACGGTCATTCCACCCGGGAGCGCGCCGCACGGGGGCAAGGTGCTCGACGTGATGATGCTGGCCTCGCTCCCGGGCCGGGAGCGCACCGAGGAGGACTTCCGCAAGCTCTTCGCCCAGGCGGGTCTGCGGCTGTCGCGCGTCATCCCCACTCCGGCCGCGCTCAGCATCACGGAGGCCGTGGCGGTGTAGGGCGCCGGGCCTGCAAGCCTGTCTGTTGATGCGCTTCAGCGAACCTACTGCGGGTGTGAGCGCAATCGTCGATATTGCAAGTCATTCTCGATATCCTCTGGTTCAAAGACAATCCGGTCTTGGGAGGACATCGCCATGCGCAGAACCGCTCTTCGTACCGCTCTTGCCGTCGCCACCGTCGCGGGCATCGCCATCTCATCCACTGCCGCGCTCGCCGAGCCCGCCGAGTCCGCCGAGTTCGCGATCGACTGGGAGTCGGGCCTGACGTTCTACAGCAGCGATTACGTGACGCCCTTGGCGAACTTCCCGGCCCCTGACGGCGAGTGCCATGCGTTCCCAGCCACCGCCGGCCTCCTGGTAGGGTGGAGCCACTTCGAGCATGTGATCGCCTACCGGACGGCGGACTGTAGCGGCTATGCGTTCGGGCTCGGCACGCTGCGGTCGTTCCAGCCGGGCGAGTTCGCGAGCTTCACCGCCTACTGAGGCTCCACGGCGGATGGGCGCCTCTTCCGGGGCGCCCCTCCTCCGCGGCACGTCAACGCAGCAGCCGCGCGCAGATGGGCAGGTGGTCGGAGGGCTCCTGCTCCGAGGGCAGGGGCGTCCGCTCGTCCAGCGCTGACAAGGGGTCCGGCCGGGCTCGCAGCGCGGCGGAGTGGAAGAGGAAGTCGATGGTCTTGGGGATGCCGTTCGCGTTGCAGGTCGGCTGATGCCGCCCCTCGTAGGCATCCCGCAGTCCGGCCGCTTCGAATGCCTGGACCAGCGGCTCTCCGGGCCGGGCATTGAAGTCGCCGCACACGATCCACAGGGCCTCTGGATCCTTCCGGACCAGCTCGTCGATCAGCTCGGTGGCCTGCTGCATGCCCTGGTGCTGCTCCACCGGCCTGTCGGGGCGGTCCCACCGCAGGTGCGTGCATGCCACGCGAAGCCGCGCTCCGCCGACGTCGAAGTCCACGACCAGCGCCAGATGCCCGGAGATGCGTCCGTCCTCCAGCCGGTCCTGGAAGTAGTGGGCCCGGTGGCCCGGACTCCGCTCCCATCGGTGGAAGACGGCGCAGCCATCGGGGCGGCCTTGCCCCTTCTGGGCCATCACCCCCGTGTAGCCGTGCGGCGCGAGGCCCTCCTGGAGCGCGGCGAAGCTGTCGGGCTCCACCTCCTGGAGGCAGACGATGTCCGCGTCCAGGCCCACGATTCGTTGAACCAGCGGTGCGTGTCGGCTTCGCGGCCGGAGCAGGTCCGCGGGCGTGTGCGGGAACCACTCGGGCTTGACGTAGGCATCCGCCAGGATGTTGTACGACGCGATTCGCAGGTCCACCGTCATGCCGTCCATGCTGCCACGAGCGGCGGACGCTCGCGCCCGGACGTGAATCTTGCGAGGCTCGGGGAGCCCCCTAGGCTTCGCCGACCATGTCCACCCTGTCCCCGCTGCTGGAGCAGTTCAAGGTCCACCTCGAAGGTGAGAAGGGCGCGTCGCCGCACACGGTGCGCAACTACCTCATCGACCTGAAGGACTATGAGCGCTACCTCGTGGAGCGGATGAAGCTGTCGCTGCTCGCGGGCACGCACGCGGCCATCCGTGGCTACCTGGGCACGCTCTCGGTGGACCACGCGCCCACGAGCCGCGCGCGGCGGCTGGCGAGCATCAAGTCCTTCTACAAGTACCTGGTGCGGCAGAAGCTCTTGTCCGCCAGTCCGGCCAAGCTGGTGAAGAGCCCCAAGCTGCCGAAGTCGCTGCCCAAGGTGCTGCCGGTGGAGGAGGTGTTCGCCATCCTCGACATGCCAGACGTGGACACGGTGCTGGGGCTTCGCGACAAGGCCATCCTGGAGATGCTCTACGGCGGCGGTCTGCGCATCAGCGAACTCTGCGGCCTGGACCTCCTGGGCGTGGACCGGAGCAGCCGCATCGTCCGGGTGATGGGCAAGGGCAGCAAGGAGCGGCTGGTGCCGCTCAACGTGAAGGCCATCCGCGCGCTGGAGGCCTACCTCGCGAGGCGCGGCGAGCTGCTGGCCGAGCTTCGCGAGGGCCAGGATCCGGACGCGCTCTTCCTCAACTTCAAGGGCGGCCGGCTGACGGCCCGCAGCATCGCGCGGCACCTGGACGCGTACGTGCTGAAGCTGGCCCTGGCGCGCAAGGTGAGCCCGCACGCGATGCGCCACTCGTTCGCCACGCACCTGTTGGGCGGCGGCGCGGACATCCGCAGCATCCAGGAGCTGCTGGGCCACGCGAGCCTCTCCACCACCCAGAAGTACACCCACGTGACTTTCGAACAGTTGCAGGAAGTCTATGACTCCGCCCACCCGCGGGCGTGAGCAGGTGGGTTCGATAGCAAACGGCCGTTGAACCCATCCGAATGACGGGAGTCCGGCGATCGCGACGCCGGCCTACGGTTTCGGCATCCGGCGCTCTTCGCCTGGGAGACCGGACAACGGCAACCTCGACCATCGCCGACCTCGTCTTCGGCTCGAGTTCGCAGCTGCGCGCGCTGGCGGAGGTCTACGCGGCCTACGATGGCGAAGCGCACTTCATCCAGGACTTCATCGCCGCGTGGACCAAGGTGATGAACCTGGACCGCTTCGATCTGCCGGGGAAGAAGACCATCTGAGCGGCGGGTGATGCATCGGGGCGCCGCCGGCCTGCTCTCCCTGTTTCATGGGGCCAGGCCGGAGGCGTGATGTCGGCGTGTCCGTTGGATTCCGGGTGACGTAGAGTGCCCGCGCGATGGACACCCCCTTCGACGGGGACTCCGCGAACCCCCCGCGGCCCCCGGATGGGTGGGCACGCCTGAAGGACTGAAACATGAGCGACACCGCCCCGACCGCGGGCCTGGACCGGAGTGCCTCCTCTCGCGCGTCGTCGGTAGCACGGTGGGTGACCGCGGTGCTCGGCCTGGGCGTGATCCTGCTGGTGCTGCGCGGGAGCTCCCTGCCGGCGCCGGTGCCCGCCTCCGCGCCCGGGGAGCGCTTCTCCGCGGAGCGCGCCCGGGAATACCTGCGCTTCATTGGAGCCGAACCCCACGCCCTCGGAACGCCCAGGCACGCGGAGGTTCGCGACTACCTGCAAGCGCGCCTGCGCGACGTGGGCGCGGAGGTCCAGGTCCAACGCGAGCCCGTCTTCGCGCCCGCACAGGGCATCCCCCGGCCCGCCGCGAACGTGGAGAACGTCGTGGGCCGGCTTCGCGCGAAGGACGGCGCGAAGGGCACGACCGTGATGCTGGTGGCCCACTACGACTCCGTGCCCACGGGGCCGGGCGCGTCCGACAACGGCGCCGCCGTCGCCTCCATCCTGGAGGTCGCGCGGGCGCTCCAGCAGGGGCCGGCGCTCGCGGGCGACGTGCTGTTCCTGTTCACGGACGCCGAGGAGCAGCACCTGCTGGGCAGCACGGCCTTCGTGGCCTCCCACCCCTGGGCCCGCGAATCGGGCGTGGTCCTCAACGTGGACGCGCGCGGCAACGCGGGGCCGCTCCTGATGTTCGAGGTCTCCCCCGGCGGCGGCTGGCTCGTGCGCAGGCTCGCCGAGGAGGCCCCCGACGTTGGCGCCGGTTCGCTCTTCACGGCCGTGTATCAGCGGATGAAGAACGCCACGGACTTCACGGCGCTGCGGCAGGGCGGCTGGCAGGGGCTGAACTTCGCCAACGTGGAGGGCACGCAGGCCTACCACTCGCGCAAGGAGACCGTGGATGCCGTCTCCGACGGGCTCCTTCAGCAGCAGGGCGACACGCTGCTCGCGCTCACCCGGCGCATCTCCCGCGAGCCGTCCGTGCCGGAGGGCGAGGAACTCATCTACTTCAACGCAGGCCCGCTGCGCGTCCACTACCCCCGGTCCTGGGCCATGCCGCTGGCGGTCCTCTGGGGCGGCCTGTTCGTGTTCGCCATCTTCCGGGCGCGCCAGCGAAAGCAGCTGCGCCTGTGGGCCGTGCTGCGGGAGTCATTGGTGCTGTTGCTCGTGGGCTTCCTGGCCAGCAGCCTCGCGCGGCTCGCGTGGCCGCTGCTGAAGGCCCTCCAGCCCGGCTTCCGCGCCCTCAGCCGCTCGGAGACGCAGGACAACGCGCGCTTCATCCTCGCGGTGGTGCTGTGGGTGATGGCGGCGATGGGCGTCGGGCTGTACCTGCGCCGGCGCGCGCCGGTGATGGAGCTGGCGGCGGGCGGCTGCGTGCCGTGGGCGGTGATCTGCATCGCGGTGAGCATCGTCTTGCCGGGCGCGAGCGCGCTGTTCCTCTGGCCCTTCGCGGGCATGGTCCTGCTGCTCTTGTGGCTGGGAGGCCGGGGGACGGAGCCGCTCCCCCAGTGGCACGTGCCGCTGTGGGGACTGGCGGCGCTGCCGCTCCTGCTGCTGCTGCCCGGCGTGCTGGCCACGTTCTACACGGTGCTGCCGCTGGAGCGGGCCGCGGTGCCTTCCGACCTGCTGATGCTCGGCATCTGTCTGCTCGCGCCCGGCTGGCTGTGGTTGGCGGGCCGGGGGCTGCCGTGGGCATCGGGTGGGGCCGCGCTGCTGGGCCTGGGGCTGCTGGTGTCGCTCGCCGTCGGTCAGCGCTTCGACGCGCGAAGCCCGCGCCCCACGGGCCTGCTGTACCTGGTGGACGCGGACGCGAAGACGGCGCGCTGGGTGTCCTCGGATCCCGTGCTCAACGACTGGACGCGCGCGTACCTGGGCGGCGACCCGAAGCGGGAGGCCATGGACGCGCTGCCGGAGGTGAAGGGGCCGTTCTGGAACGCGCCGGCACCGGCGCCCGGGGAGGACATGCGGGGCCCCACGGTCGAGACGCGGCTGGAGGCAGGGGCGGGCGGGCACCGGAAGGTGTCGCTCCACATCACCCCATCCCGCCCGGACGCGGCCTTCGTGGACGTGCAGGTGCTGCCCGGGGACGCGGTGGTGTCGGCACGGCTCGCGGGCCAGCAGGCCCCGGGCGACACGTTGCGGACTCGCAACGCGGCCCAGGGCGTGCTGTTTCGCTACTGGGTACCGTCCAGCGGAGGCTTCGAACTGGAACTGGAATTGACGGCCGGCGGCAGCCCCACCGTGAGGGTGGGGGAGCACACCTACGCGGTGCCTGCGTCGGTGACGCAGGGGCTGCCCGCGCGCCCGGAGGACAGCATGCCGGTGCCCTTCGGAGAGGGCCTGGACGAAGGCACGCGAGTGACGCGGACGCTGCGGCTGGATGCCGCGGCGACGCAGGTTTCGCCCGGCCCCATGCCCTGACGGCCCTGGAACAATTTCGTGTCTCCGTAATGACTGACACGCTCCGGGTGTGGTGGGCGTGGCACGTCTGGGAATGCACGCAGATCGATGAGTGCGGCGGCCTGGTGGATGCCGGGCCGCCGGGGTCTCAATGGCAGACACTTCTCGCTAGCCCGCCATGAGTCCCCGGGGCACCGTGGGCTCGAGCGCGGCGTGGAGGCGGAGCGCGGCGTCCCCCACCTCCTTCCTCCAGGCCATCCGCCAGGGGCGCCGCAAGGGGCCGGACGCGAGCCGCTTCACGACGAGGTCTCCCTTGCCCAGGTGCGGGGTGGAGATCCACTCGGAGAGCACCGCGACGCCCAGGCCCGCGCGGGCCACGTCGAGGATGGCCTCCGTGAGCGGCAGCCGCTCCACGCGGAGCCGGGGCCGTTCGCGGCCGAAGACCTGCGTCATGAACCAGTGTGACTCCGCCGCGGGCGTCTGCCCTGTGAGGAGTGTGTTCTCGCGGAGGTCCTCGCGGGTGAGCGCCCGGCGGGACGCCAAGGGGTGTGACGCGGCCACCACGAAGATGATCTCGTCCGAGAAGAGTGGCCGTGTCTCCAGCCCGGCGCGGGGGACGGTCGACGTCGTGAGCAGCGCCACGTCCAGCTCTCCGGCCACCAGGGCGGGGACGGGGTCCTGGGTGTGCTCCACCGCCAGGGACAGGTGAAGGCCCGGCAGGCTCTTGCGCAGCGTCACCAGCGCGGACGGCAGCCAGTGGTAGGCGGTGTAGCACTCGCACACGAGGCGCAGGCGGATGGACGGGGCCACTGGCGCGCGCACGCGGTGCTCCAGGTCGCCCAGCTCCACCAGGAGCCGCGTGGCGCCCGCGACGAGCTCCTGTCCCGCGGGCGTGGGGATGAGCCCGCGCGGAGTCCGGTCGAAGAGCCGCGTGCCCAGCCGCTCCTCCGCCGCGAGCAGCGCGCGGCTCACCGCCGGCTGCGTGAGGTGCAGCGCGGCCGCGGCCCGGGCGGTGGTTCCGGCGGCGGCCAGGGCCAGCACCACGCGCAGGTCGCGCACGTCGAGGCGAGGGGAGGGCAGGGCGATGTCGTCCATGCATCGAGCCTATGCCAACGATGCGTTGGACGCATCCCGCCTGGAAGCGGAGAGTGGCGCTCGCCTTCTCGCGAAGGCCCACGTTCGGCGTCCTGGAGGACATCCCATGCAGCTCTACTTCTCCCCCCTGTCTTATTCGGTCGCGACCCGCGTCTGCCTGTACGAGGCGGGCACGGAGGCGACGTACATCGAAGTCGACTCGAAGACGAAGCGCACGCTCGATGGGAGCAACTACCTGGACGTGCATCCGCTCGGGCTCGTCCCCGCGCTGCGCACCGATGACGGAGACGTGCTCACGGAGAACGCCGCCATCCTGCAATACCTGGCCGGGGCGCTGCCTCGGGCGGAGCTCGCGCCGACCGACAACCGGGGGCGCGTACGGCTCCAGCAGTGGCTGTCCTTCATCGGGACCGAGCTGCACAAGGCGACCTTCTCCCCGCTCCTCGACGCGTCGTCGACCGAGGGCGTCAGGAGTTATGCCCTGGAGAAGGGGACCGCCCGGCTCGCCTACCTGGAGAAGCACCTCACCGGACGCGAGTTCCTGCTGGAGCGCTTCAGCGTCGCGGACGCGTACCTGGTGACGGTGCTCGGCTGGAGCGTGGCGACGCCCATCGACCTGAAGAAGTGGCCCGCGCTCAGCGCCTACTTCGCGCGCCTGCAGCAGCGGCCCAGCGTCGCGAAGGCCTTCTCCGAGGAGCGGCAGCTCTACATGGCCCAGCTCGAGAAGCGCAAACCGGGGCCGTGACGGCGGCGGCGCGGACAGCAACTCCCTCCACCTCCTCCCGAGGCGATGGAGGAGGGGAGGGAGCCTTCAACCTTCGGCGGAGTGTCCGTCAGGCCAGGGGCTGGTTGCTGGAAGGGCCGTTCTTCAGCTCCTTGCGCACCGCCTCGGCGACGCGCTCGCGGACCATGCTCGCCATGCGCTCGCGGAGGTCCTCGCCCACGCGCTCGCGGATGGCGGACACGAGGGTCTCCGTGTCGACCGGGCTGGGGCCCTGCGCCGGGTAGCCGCCCATGTGCTGCTCACCGAACCCGCCCCGCATCGTGTGGCCCATCCCGCCCATGGCGCCCATCGACTCGCGGAGCGCGTCACCCAGCCGGTCGCGCAGCGCCTCGTGCAGGTGCTCGCGGAGGTTGCTGGACAGCCGCTCGTGGAGCGCGTCGACCAGGCGCCCGCGGAGCGCCTCGGCGATGCGCTCGGGGTCCATCATCCCCACGCCCTGCGGCTGGAAGCCCATCACGCCCTGGGTGCGCTCGGCCATCCGGGTGCGCAGCTCGTCGCCCAGCCGCTCGCGCAGCGCGTCGCGCACGCGCTCACGCAGGCCGCTCTGGACGCGGTCGCGGAGGGTGTCCGCCACGCGGTCGCGGAGGGTGTCCGCGAGGCGCTCCGGGTCGATCTGCCCCATCTGCACCCGGCGCTCGGACAGCGCGGAGCGCAGCATGTCCGTCAGCCGCTCCTTCAGCGCCTCGCGGATGCGCTCGCGCACGACGATGTGGATGCGCTCGGACACGTTGTCGGCGAGCCGGCTGCGGAGGGTGTCGGCGATGCGCTCGGGGTCCATCCCGAAGCCCTCCATGCCCATCCGCCGCTCCATCATCGCGGAGCGCAGCGCCTCGCCCAGCCGCTCGCGCATGGCGTCGCGCACGCGCTCGCGCACGACGTTGCCCAACCGGTCGCGCAGGGCGTCCTCCAGCTTGATGCGCACGCGCTCGGCGATGCGCTGCGGGTCGAAGTGCCCGTGGCCCTGCTGCATGCTCATCCAGTTCTCGGCCAGGGCGGTGCGCAGCGCCTCGCCCAGCCGCTCGCGGAGCACCTCGCGGGCGCGCTCGTGCACGCCGCTCACGATGCGCTCATGGATGACGTCGGTGAGGCGGTGGTGGATGGCCTCGGCGATCGGCTCCGTGTCGAACGACATCCCGCCGCCCATCCCTTCCCCCTGCGACATGTTCATCATGCGCTCACGCAACGCACCGCGAATCGCGTCGCTGACACGCTCGCGGATCTCCGAGCCGATCCGTTCCTCCAGGCCGGACACGACGCGCTCGTTCACGGCGTCGACGATCCGAGCCTTCAGGGCTTCGGCGAACATCTGCTGCCCCTGCATGGAGAACTGTTCCTGGTTCATTCAGCTGCCTCGTGGGTACCGCGGGTAGTACGGCGGGCGCGGAAGGTTCGGCCCGCCGCGCGAGGCGAATGGATAGGGCCAGAGGCCCGGCGCGAATACGGGGCCCGGGTCTTGCGCGAGAGTTGGCTCACGCGCTCCAGGCCGTGCTCGCGGGGAGGGCAGGCGTGCGCATCAGCCACTGGTGAACTGTGCGGCCTCCCGGCCATGCAGGCATTGGCTTCATCCCCGTGGAAGTCCTGGGGGTTGCGCGGCGTTCGTTGCCGGAATGAGTAAGTCCTCGCGGTGCGATAAGGCACGCCCGGCCGTATGGCTGGGGGCGCTCCTGATGAGCGGGCTCCTGACCGGGTGCCCGATCATGCCGAGCTATACCGACGCGGAGGGGCCTCGCTACAGCGGGGACTACCGGCCCGTGCAACCCACCGCCGTGGAGCCCCCCTCCTCGGTCACCGTGGTGACGTACAACCTCGCGTTCGCCGAGCAGGTGACCGAGGCGGTCGCCTCCCTGTCGAGCCCTCCGCTCTCCAACGCGGACGTCATCGCGATGCAGGAGATGGACGCTCCCGCGGTGGAGCGGATCGCCCGGGAGCTGGGGCTGTCCTACGTCTACTACCCCGCCTCCGTGGCCAAGGACGGTGACGACTTCGGCAACGCCGTGCTGAGCCGGTGGCCCATCACCGCGGACCAGAAGATCAACCTTCCCCACGACGACCCGTATCACCAGCAACACCGCATCGGGGTGGCCGCGACGGTGGACGTCCAGGGGACCCCCCTCCAGGTGGTCTCCGTGCACGGCGCGACCCCCATCGTCGGGCTGGGCGCGCGGCTGGACCAGGCGGAGACCGTCATCCACGCGGTCGAAGGCGCGGCGCCTTCGCAGGTCATCGCCGGTGACTTCAACACCTCCGATCCGGGGAGCCTGACGCAGACCGTGAAGCTGTTCTCGCAGTGGGGCTTCCAGTGGGCCTCCGAAGGGGTGGGGGACACCGTGGACTCCGTCATCGGCGGCCTGCCGCTGGACTCCGTCTTCGCCCGGGGACTCACTCCGGTGGAGCGCGGCGTGGACAAGCGTCCCTCCGGGAGCGACCACCAGCCGGTCTGGGTGCGCTTCGCATGGCCGCGATGATGCCGAGGCCTTTCATGCGGGCCCTGTGGATGGGGGCGCTGCTCCTGTGTGCTCCCGGCTGTCTGAGCGGCGCGCGGAACCTGGGCGCGGCGACGACCCCGGTGGGGACGACCGAGGTCGGCGTCTCCGTGAACACGATTGCCTTCGAGCGCGGCCGGGAGCGGGCCTACCTCCCCAACCCCGAGCTCACCTTCCGCAAGGGGGCTGGCGAGAACTGGGACTGGGGTGGCCGCCTCACCTTGCTGGGCCTGGAACTCGGGACCCGGCATCGGCTGATGGAGCGCTCACCCTGGACCGTGTCCGTCGCCCCGAGCGCGGGCGTCTGGTACGTGCCCGTCACCAACAACTCCACGGAGCCCGTCAACTTCCGCCTGGGAGCCCAGACGCTGGTCGACTACCGGCTCAATGCACGGTGGACCCTGACGGGGGGCGCCTCGCTGATGGGGGCCTTCGCGGGTCCGCTCACCGTCTTCCAGGGAAGGCTCGCCGGCTCTCACCTGATGGTCGCGCCGGGCGGGTCGCTGGGCGTGGCGTACCGGCTCAATCCCTCGCTCGAGCTGCGGGCGGAGGGCGGCATCGAGCTCCCGTTCGACGTGAGGGACGGCCGCCGTCAGCCGACCGGTTACGCCGGACTGACGCTCCGCTGGGGACGCACCTCCCGTCGCTGAGGTGGAGTCCGCGCGCTCGGCCCTCTTTGGCTGGGGTGCAGCGCGCAAGGTGACAGCGGTCCATGGCCCCGGGACGGGTGGCTGGAGGGAGTGGAGGCACCAGCTTGCGCCCACTCTTTTCGCACCCGTTGGAGGGGGCCCCATGTCCTTGCGCCGCTGGCCGGATCCATTCGCCATCTGTCTTTGTCTCGGGCTGGGCTGGGTGTTGCTGGCGGGGGCCCGGGCTCCGGAGCCCGCCTCGCGGGCCCTGCCCGGGGGCTTCACGTCCGAGCTCGTGGTGGGCGGCCTGCACTACCCCACGACGTTCGCGCACCTGCCGGATGGGCGCATCCTCGTCGCGGAGAAGGCGGGAGTGGTGCGGCTGGTCAAGGACGGCGTCCTGTTGCCCACGCCCTTCCTCGACCTCAGCGCGCGGGTGAACAACCACCATGACCGGGGCCTGCTGGGGCTCGCGGTGGACCCGGCCTTCGCGCAGAACGGCTACGTCTACCTGCTCTACACCTACGACGACGATGCCACCGACGACGCCGGGCCCAAGACGTCGCGCCTGGCGCGCTACACGGCCGTGGGGGACACGGCCTCGCCCGCCAGCGAGTCGGTGCTGCTGGGCTCCGTGGTGGCCGGCTCCTGCAAGGACCATCCTCCCGGCTCCGACTGCATCCCCGCGGACAGCGCCTCTCACTCCGTGGGCAACATCCGGTTCGCGCCGGATGGCACCCTCTTCGTGTCGCTGGGGGATGGGGCCCGCTTCGACGCGGTGGATGACGACGCGCTGCGGGCGCAGGACCTGGACTCGCTGGCGGGCAAGCTGCTGCGCGTGACGCGCACCGGAGAGGGCGTGCCGTCCAATCCGTTCTGGAATGGGAATGGCCAGACCAACCGCTCGAAGGTGTGGGCGCTGGGGCTGCGCAATCCGTACCGCTTCAACCTGCGGCCGGGCACTGCCACGCCCTACGTGGGTGACGTCGGCTGGAACGACCACGAGGAGCTCAACGTCGCGACCCCGGGCGCGAACTTCGGCTGGCCCTGCTACGAGGGCCCGGGTCGCCAGCGCGGCTATGAGCCCAAGGCCGTGTGCCAGGCGCTGTATGCCCGGGGCCCGAGCGCGGTGCGGCCGCCGCTGTACTCCTATCCGCATGCCGAGGGCCAGACGGTCACGGGCGGCGCCTTCATCCAGGACCCGGCGTTCCCGGCGCAGTGGAGGGGCGCCTACTTCTTCGCGGACTACACCCAGCAGTGGATCCGCGCGCTGCGGGTGGATGCCAATGATCAGCTCGTGCCGGACAGCGTGATGCTCTTCGCCACGGAGGCAGGCGGCGTCGTCGACCTGAGCAGCGGGCCGGGCTCCCAGCTCCACGTCGTGGACATCCTCGCGGGAGAGCTGCGCCGCATCCGCTATCCGGGCACCAACACGCCGCCGGTCGCGGTGGCCTCGGCGACGCCGCGCGAAGGTGGGCCGCCCCTGCGGGTGTTCTTCTCCAGCGCCGGCTCCCGCGACATGGATGGCGACGCGCTCCAGTACGTGTGGGACTTCGGTGACGGCAACTCCGTGTCGGGCGTGGCGAACCCGGAGCACCTGTACGAGCTGCGCGGCCTCCACGTGGCCCGGCTGACCGTCAGTGATGGACATGGCGGCAGCAGCACGGCCTCCGTGCGCATCTCCGTGGGGAACCTGTCGCCGGTGGTGTCCATCCACTCGCCGTCGGAGGCGTATCGCTTCAAGGTGGGGGACGTGGTGACGTTCGCGGGCTCGGCGAGCGACCCGGAGGACGGCGCCATCCCCGCCGACCGGATGGCGTGGACGCTCACGCTGGTGCACTGCACGCCGGGCGCGTGCCACTCCCATCCCTACGGCGAGGGCCAGGGCCCCAGCGGGTCCTTCACCGTCCCGGACCATGGCGACGACGTGCGCTTCGCACTGACGCTGACCGCGACGGACTCCGCGGGGCTGACGGGCAGCCGGATGGTGACGCTGTTGCCCCTGAAGGTGCAGGTGACGCTGGAGACGTCGCCTCCCGGGCTGGAGCTGGTGTTCGACGGGACGGCCAGCCCGTCACCGCTGGTGCGCTCCGTGGTCGCGGGCTCCTCGCACGCGCTCTTCGCGCCGTCGCCCCAGGGGCCCCATGGCTTCGTCGGCTGGTCCGACGGCGGGCCCGCGGAGCACACCCTTCAGGTGGGCACGGAGGACGTGGGCCTCACGGCCACCTTCGAACCCGTCGCGCCCGCGGAGTGCCCGGCGGGGCAGTACCGCGCGGAGTACTTCACCAACCGGGAGCTGGCGGGCGTCCCGGTGGTGGTGCGCTGCGAGGGGGCACCGCTCATGAACTCCTGGTGGGCGGGCAACCCCGTGGAGGGCGTGGGCGCGGATGACTTCTCCGTGCGCTGGACGGGGCGGTTCTACTTCGCGACGGGCCTGTACTTCTTCATGGCCCAGGCGGATGACGGCATCCGGGTCTTCGTGGATGGCAGCCGCATCATCAACGGTTGGAAGGACCAGTCCTCCACCAGCTACGCGCAGGCGCGCTGGATGCGCGCTGGTGAGCACACGGTCGTCGTCGAGTACTACGAGCACGGCGGTGACGCCGTGGCCGGGCTCAGGTGGTTCCGGTAGTCCGGCGAAAGCGCTCGTGATTGCGCCGCCGCCGGAATAGAGGAGGCGCATGCCCGAGAAGAACGATGTCATCCGGACCGCCACCTGTGCCTGTGGACAGGTGGAGCTCGAGGGGCGGGGGCCGCCCATCATCCATGTCGAGTGCTTCTGCGACGACTGCCAGGAGGGGGGGCGCCGGATCGAGGCCCTTCCGAACGCGCCGTCGCCTCGCGGCCCCCTGGGCGGCACGGACTTCCTCCTCTACCGGAAGGATCGCCTCCGTGTCTCCCGAGGTGAGGCGCTCCTGTCGGGCTTCAAGCTCAAGGACACTTCAGAGACGAGGCGGCTCGTCGCGACGTGCTGCAACTCGGGGATGTACATGGACATGGGCCCGGGGCCGCACTGGTACTCGGTCTACGGGAACCGGTTCACCGGTGAGCTGCCCCCGTTGGAGCTGCGCACCTGCACCCGGTTCAAGCCCGCGGGCGTGGAGCTCCCCAACGATGTTCCGAACCATCCGAGCTTCCTGTCGGTCCGGTTCATGACGAAGCTCTTCCTCGCGTGGATCCCCATGCTGCTGAAGCGCTGAGCAGGCGGCCCCCTCAACCCAGATACGCGGCGATCTCGAACCATCCTTCGTCGATCACCTCGACGGAGACTGTCCGCGTGGCCGGGTCCACCTGCATGCGCACGAAGTCCGCGCCGTCCACCCGCTTCAGGTTGGCGTAGAACGTGAGGCCCCGCGCATCCCGTCGCGGGGCCTCCCAGGCCGCCAGGCCGCGCGCTCCAATGATGCCGCTGCGGATCACCTCCGGCCCCGGCTGGTCCTCCGTGAGGAAGCCCAGGGCCTCCTCCGTGCGGATCACCTTGGCTCCGGTCGTCAGCTCCACGAGCTTCATCAGCTCCTCGAAGCCCGCATCCGAATCCAGCGCCACCCGGGAGGCGCGCAGCGCTTCAGTGAGGTCGTGCTCGATGGTCATGGTGCGGCCTCCCGACGGCCGCGGCGGCGGCGGCGCGTCCACGGTCCCAGCGTCTTCCGTTCCACCGTCGGTGGGGACCGTGTCCACGACCGTGAAGCCCCGCTCCGGGACGCCGTGCTGAATGACAGAAGAGCAAGGCATGGAGAGAGAGGACTGTAATTGAATCAAGGTCAGCGCTCCAGGGGGACGCGCTGGCGGCCCAGGCGGGCGACGAGCGCCTCATAGCCGGCGTAGGACAGGGGCAGGAGCAGGGCGAAGAGAAGGGTGAGGGACGGCAGGGCGGGATGGGCCAGGGGATCCCTCACATGTGAGGCCATGGCGCGCAGGAGGCGGGCCGGCTCCGAGAGCACGTCCCAGCTGTTCCAGCGCTCCACGCGGCCCAGGTAGATGCCATAGCCACACAGGCCGGACGTGATGGCGACGAAGGCCCACGCCGCCGTGCGGCCCCAGCGCTCTTCCAGCCACCGCTTCCAGATGTCCAATGACAGCAGGCCCAGCAGCCACCCGGTGGCGGCGAACAGGGCCAGGAGCGCGGCGTCGAACCAGAGCGGAACCACGGGCCGCTGCTTCAGGTGGATGAAGTCGGTGACGAGATAGGGCGCGTTGGGAAACAGCGCGAGCCAGCCGAACGCCAGCGGGGCCAGCAGCCATGGACGGCCCAGGCCTCGGACCATGAGCCCGCGTGCGACGAGGGCCAGGGTGTACGGCGCCCAGGCCAGGAACAGGTTCCACGACAGGAAGGCGAAGCTGGCGCGCTCGCTCCAGTCGAGCCGCAGGGCCAGCAGGTCCACCGCGAGGATGCTGCACAGGATCGCGGGCAGCAGTCCGTGGCGGCTCGGGATGGAGGCGAAGGAGGAGTGCGGTCGGGACATGGTGGCGTGTGGCGACACAGCCGCGCACCGTGGCGGAATGGCCACGGTGCAACGGCTCCGGGAAGGGCGTGGAGACCCGGAGCGCCGTCAATGGAGCCCTTGGGCCTGGCCTTGAGCAATGCGCGGGCCAGTCAATGACCGGCGGCCCCGGCTGCGGCGCGAAGCGATTCCGGGCGAGACTGGTGGCCCCCGTTTCCTCCTGCCCAGGTGAGTCATGGTCCACGCTCCTGTCCTGCTCGCGGCGCTCGTGCTCGCGGGCGCCGCTCCCGTCCCGGATGAAGCCGCGCTGTGGAAGGCCATCTTCTCGCTGGAGCAGCCCGTCCCCGCGACCCGGGCCAGCGCGGAGGCCGCGCTGCTCTCGGGAGGCGCCACGGCCTACGGCGTCCTGTCGAAGGTCGCGCGGGTGGGAGGGATGGCGCAGGCCCTGGCCGCCACGGGCCCGGTCACGTCCTGTGGCCTCATCGCCGAGCAACGTTTTCTGGGGAAGCGGTCCGAGCACGGCTCCTTGTCCGCGCGGGCGGCGGACCTGCTGGGGCGGATGCTGGCGGAGGACGCGGCCCTCCGTCAGCGGGCGCAGCGCTCCGAGGATCCCTTCGACCGGGCCCTGGCGCTGGCGGCGTCGGCGCGAGCCCCCGCGACGCAGCCCGAGGCGCTGGCGGCCATGCGGTTGGAGCCGGTGCCGAAGTTGCGGCTGTGGGCGACCTCGTTCGCGGAGTGCTTCACGCGCCAGGCCGAGAAGCGCGAAGACGGCTCCGCGGAGGCGCTGGGCGCGGCGGCGAGCGAGCTGGCGGAGCTGGCCGATGCGGTGCGGGAGCCCCTGCGGTGCGTCGAACCCGCCGAGCTGGAGCCGGTGCTCGTGGACGAGCTGATCAAGGGCCTGGCCACGTCCGCGGGGTGGGCCGGATCCCTGGAGGCCATGACGGTCTACGTGCGGCGCGAGAACGGTGAACGGGTGGAGCTGAGCCCCGCTTGCGCGATGGCGGCCTATGAAGCGGCCGCGGCGAAGGGGACGTATGACGACGGGTTGCTGAAGCCCCTCGCCACGGACCTGCAGGGGGACTGGAAGTTGCGGCAGGTCGCGGGACAGCGCCTCGCGCGCGACCTCGGTCATCTGAAGGAAGCGCAGCGCAATCGCCTGGCCGCGGAGCTGGTGAACGCGGGCCACGACGTGCCATGGAAGGTGACCTTCGACCGCAGGAGGCTCGCCTGGAGCCGGGTCGAGCTGGAGGCCGCGGTGCGGCAGGGCAATCCGGAGGCCCGGGCCACCATCAACAAGCTCCTCCAGTGCCGCCACGACACCGATCAGCGGGATGTCGCGCTGCTGGGCTACCTGAGGACGAAGGCCGCGGCGGACAAGGCCTATGAGCTCGCGCGGCAGTGTCCCGAGGGGAAAGCGGCGGCCGTCGCGGCGCTGATACGGATGAAGGATCCCCGGGCCCTGGGGCTCCTGCCCCAGGCGATGGAGGACTGGGGCTTTGATCAAGAGGCGCTGAAGCGTGCCCTCCTGGAGGGCTACACCCCGAAGCTGGGGGAGCTCCTGAAGGCGCTGGCGGCCAAGGGGAGCCCCCAGGCCCAATCCGCGGTGCAGTTGTTGACGGCCGCGAGCGTGATGAAGCCGTAGCGGTGTTCCGCCCGCGGAAGTGACCGGGGAAGGCTTGCGCCTGTCCCGGTCGCCCCCGGCGCTCAGCAGTCGAGGTCGTACTCCTTGACGTCATCGTTCGGCGCGATGACCTTGACGGTGCTGGTGCCGTCGAACGTCGCGGTGAACGTCCCTTCGCTCGTCTCCACCTGCACCATGCCCGCCGTGGGACACTCATGGCGGCAGCGCTGGTAGCCAGACACGGTCGTCGTCGAGCTGAGGCCGCCCTTCGCTCCCTGCGACGTACTGTCCATCGTGATGCACCCGCTGCCCGCCTCCCAGGTGACCGTGCTCTGGGCCGTTCGCGAGTCGAAGCGATTCGGCGAGAAGCTGTTGGAGGTGACGGTCACCTTGCGCTGGTTGCCATCAGGCGGGGCGCCGGCGATCTGCAGGGAGAGGTTGTAGGGCTCTCCGTTGATGGTGAGATTGCTGGAGTTGGCCGTGGCGGCGAGCTGCCCCTGGTTGTCGGAGAGCACCACCTCCACGTTGCCCGAGATTTGCGTGAGCGAGACCTCCGCCGTGCAGTCGTTGAAGGTGTAGTTCACCGTCCCGCCTGTCGCGGTCGCGGTGGCACAGCCGGAGGGGGTGAAGGCGGTGGAGGCATTCGCCGCGAGCTGGGTGGCCGCGGTGGCCGGGTCGACGGCCATGGCCTGCACCGTGCCGATGGCGTAGTACCAATAGCTGTAGACAGGGTCGACCCAGGCATAGGTCCAGGCCGCGTCATACGCCCCGTAGTACGGATCGTAATAGACGTCGTCGTAGTAGTACGGGTCGTAGGTACTGGTGCAGCCCATGCCTGCGCCCAGCGACAGGAACAACAGCGCCGCTTTCATCCGTTTCATCCGCCGCCCCCTTGCGTGCGTTCTTCTGACCGGACCCAAGGTGGGACCCGGTGGGGGGTGGGTGTACTGACCCGCGGACCGGTACGACTGCGAGGTGCCGGTCCGCTGGCTCACCTGTCAGTCCCGGCTCCGGAGAGCACTGCCTGCCTTGCGAAGGGCGTTGAACAGCCTTTCGCGGTCCAGCCGCGCCCGGGCGAAAGCCTTTGGCACGAAGAAATCCTGGAGGGATGCGTCCGTGGCGTCGAAGTCCCCCGAGGCGAAGTGATGCCTTGCCGTCACCCGGGCCTGCACGTCGTGGTCATCCGCGATGAGCGCCTCGGCCTTCAGCACGCCGCCGACCCGGAGCGCCGCGTCGTTGCCGTGCCCCCAGACGACCTGGGCCTCCAGGTCCTGGCCCACGATCAGCTCCCCATCCGTGTCCACGCCACTGGCGCGCAGCGAGCCACCCACCACGAGCAGGCCTTCAGGCCCTGCGTTGCTCAGCACGCCCTCCACCGTGAGGTTCCCTGTCACCAGCAGGGGCCGTTCCACATGGACGTCGCCCTTCACCACCAGGTCCCCACGCACGAAGCGCGGGCGCTTGGAGAGGGAAGGCGCCTTCGCTCCGGTCGGGAGCACCTCCCGGGCGAGCTCCACCAGGGCCATGGCCGTCCAGGGAGTCATGCCTTGCACCGCCGCCGCGAGCGCGTCCCATGACGTGGCACCTTCCAGCGCGAGCTGATCCAGGACCTGCTCGACGGAGTCCACGTCCTTGTCTTCGTAGTACCAGGCCTGGAGCAACGCCTTCCGCTTGCGAGCCAGCGCGTCCAGCATTGGCTGCATGTCCAGCGCCCCTTTCCTTCCCGAGGGTGCCCTGGCGCCCATGAGCCGGGCGAGGTGCGGGTTGCCGTGCTCCAGCGCCTCCTTCACGGGCGTCTGCCCCGCCGCGTTCTTGCGAGTCGCATCCGCTCCGGCCTGGAGCAGGACCTCGATGACGGGCCCGCGCTCCTTGACGCGCGCGTGCTGGTGCAGCGGCGTCCAGTCCTTGCCCGCGTTGGGGTTGGCGCCCGCGTCGATGAGCGCTTGCGCCACGTCCGCCTGTCGCGCGTTGCAGAGCGCCGTGCGGCCCGCGTTGTCGAGCGCGTCCACGGGAACGCCGCCCTTCGCCAGCAGGGCGATGCAGGCCGTGCTTCCGTGCTCGGCCGCCGCGTGCAGGGGCGTGGCCTTCGCTGAATCGGTCGCGTTCACGGGAGCGCCCAGCCGCAGGAGTTCCCTCACCAGCGATGCGTCGTCCACCATCGCGGCCAGGTGGAGGACACCGCGCTTGCTCTTGTCCCGGACCTCCAGGTTGGCGCCCAGTGCGACCAGGGCCAGCACCCGGCCCGTGCGCCAGTCCCCTTCGAAGCCAGGGCCGAAGAAGGGCGACGCGTCGAGCCCCGCCGCCTGTAGGAGCCCATCGTCCAGGGCCTTGGCCTTGGGCGCCGGAGGACGCGGCGCGGGCTTCTGCTTCCGGAGCCACGCGTGGAAGCCTTCGTCGGAGAAGGCACCCTCCAGCCCCTGGAAGGCGAACGGATCCTCGTTGCCCTCGTCGTCGAGGGCGCGCGGATCAGGAGCCGCTTCCACCCGGGCGAGCAGCTTCCGGTAGCCCTGTGCCGGGGAGCCCCGCCGCAGCGCGTGCCACGCTTCCAGCCCCCGGCGTGCGCGGGCGTGGTCCTCGAGGTCTCGCAGGGCTTCGGCCTCCACCAGCGCGGCCTCCGCCTGTTCGAGCTGTGCGTCCGTCGGCTCGCGCCGCAGCAGGTCGTCGGCCCACTGGCTCAGAGCCAGCGCGCGCGCCTTCTGCCCGGTCGACAGCTCTCCGCCGGGCTTCGTCCCGCGGGTCAGCTCGAGGACGCGGTCGCGAACCCGCCAATGCTCGGCCTTCACCTCGCGCTCCCAGCGGTCGGGCTCCCCCCGCCGCGTCGGCTCCAGGGCCCAGTTGAGCGAGTGCAGCGCCAGCAGGTGCGCTGGGTCCGCCTCCACGATTTCGCGCAGGAGCGGGATGGCCTGGTCCAACTGGGGCGGCATCTCATCCAGCAGCGCGTCCGCCTTCTTCATCAGCGCGGCGGTGTCGGGCTTCCGGGTCGTCTTGGCGCGTGGCATGGCAGGGGACCTTGCCAGGAGGCCCCATGGGTTGCCCGGGCAAACAGCGGCGCCACACGACAAGGCCCCGGATGCTCGCGGGCCATCCGGGCGGCAAGCCGTGGCCCAGGGCGGACCGCAACGGCCAGCCGACCCACGACGCCACGCCTCGGGGCGCCAGCGGCCTGTATTCGACCCGGCGCTCGGGAGGGACGGCGGTGCTCAGGGGCTCCAGCGAGCCCGGCGCACCAGCCATGAGCTGCCGCCGCGACCGTCGCGCACCACGGCCCAGAACGTCACCTCCTGGGCCGCCGCGCCTTCCGCCGGCTTCCACTCCACGCGGTGGCGCCCCTGCTGGCCACCGAAGTCCGCGCCGCCCGTCTCCGACAGGTTGAACTCCCCCAGCGTGGTGTACCAGGCGATCTCCCACGCCTCCTTGAGGTTCACGGCCTGCAACCGCAGGCCCGGGACCACGTAGGCCTCCTCCCGGTCCGACACGTCCTCGGACGTCATCACGAAGGGCCCGGGGCCGCTCAGCTCCAGGGGCTCACCTTCCGGCCAGGGCACGTCGTCCACCCGCAGGCCCGGAAGCACGGGCTGCACGTTGGCCGTCATGCCCTCCACCACGGGGCACCAGAAGACCATCAGCTTCTGCGCGTAGACCTCTTCATCGCCCGCGGACACCCTCAGGACGAGCGGCATGCGGATGCCTCCCAGCCCCTGGTAGGCGTCCTCCGCCAGCACGCGCTCCAGCAGGAGCTTGTCCTGCGAGACCCGGGCCGCGCCGGGACGGATGGGGAGCGTCAGCTCGCCCGCGACGGTGGTGCCCTCCGCGAGCAGGGCGCGGTCCGCCTCGTTCGCGCAGATGCGGTCGTCCTGATCCGCGCAGGCCCACAGCTGGTACTGGATGGGGCGTCCCCCGCCGGCGGGGTCCACCAGCAGCGCGCGGTACGTCACCTCCGCCGCCAGCTCGTCGAAGGCCTCCGGCGACAGTTCGCAGGTGGAGGCGAGCAGCTCGGGCTGTTCCGTGGACACGCCGAGCACGCGCAGGTCGTGCACGCTCGACGGCTTGTCCTCGGGTTCGACGCAGGCGAGCGCCGTCAGCGCCAGCAGCAGCAGGCTTCCGGTGTTGAGCAGGGCCTTCATGTCAGAAGCTTCCTTTCACGCCCACCACGGGGAGGATGGGGATGCCGGGCACCTCGTACTCGCGGCGCTGCCGGTAGTCGTTGAAGGTGAACTCGACGTTCTCCGCGTTGTAGAGGTTCTGCACGTCGATGTAGGCCCCCAGCGTCCAGCTCTGGAACTGCCAGCTCTTGTCCAGTCGCACGTCGAGCTGGTGGAACCCCCCCATGCGCGCCGAGGCGTAGGGACCGTACATGCCGCTGAAGCGGTTCCTGTCCACCTGGTACTGGTCGAACGTGTGGTTGAGCGGCGTCGTGGGGCGGCCGGTGGTGTAGCGGAAGCGTCCGCCCAGCTCCCAGCCGTTGCCCAGCACGTAGCTGCTCACCAGCGTGAGGATGTGCGTCTGGTCGAAGGGGCTGAGGCCATACGCCGTATCGTCGCCGGTGGGACCGAAGCCGCCACGGCCTTCGGGGATGGGGCCCGCGCGCCCGTCGAGCGACTTGCTGAAGGTGTACGACAACCAGCCGGACCACTTGTCCGTCGCGGACGCGCGCTGCTTCTTCACCATCACCTCCACGCCCAGCGCGCGGCCGATGCCGTCATTGGAGTACGGCACCTGGAGCACGCTTCCGCCCGGCAGCGGGACGAGCTGGCCGGGCGCCACGATGTTGCTGAAGCGGCGGTTGAAGAAGCCCGTCACGTCGACGTTGAACACGTCGGTCAGCCGGTGCTCCACGCCGAGGCTGCTCTGGAACGCGCGCTGATAGGCGAGGTCCGGGTTGCCGTACGGCAGGGGGATGAAGCGGAACGTCTCACCCGGCTGGCTGTAGAGGCCGAGCGAGCCCTTGAGCTGGGTGCGCTCGGTGGCGTTGAAGGCCACCCACAGGCGGGGATCCAACGCCACGTTCCGGGCGTCGCCCGCGCGCTGGTAGTTGGCGCGCACGCCGGGGGTGAAGGTGAACCTGCCCACCTTCAGGTCCGCCTCCACGAAGAGCGCGCCGTCGAAGGAGCCGAGGCCGATGTGCTCCACCAACAGCTCGCCCACGGACTCGGCGCCAGGGAAGGCCACGTACTCGAAGTTCTCCGGGGCGGGGAACTCCACGTCGAAGGACTGGTGCTCGTAGACGAGGTCCAGGCCGGTGCGCACGGTGACGTTGGAGGACAGCTCCACGCCCAGCACCTCGCGCGCGCCCACCGTGTAGCCCACGCCGTCCTGCTTCGCGGCGCCGAAGCTGAAGCTGGTGCCGTCGTAGCCCACGTACGGCGTGAAGACGGACGTGAGCGCGCCCTTGCGGTACGTCCAGTCGCCCTTGATGCGGTGGAAGAGGGTGTGCGTGTCCACCGTCAGGTCGCGCTCGGTCTCCGGGCCACCGGTCACCAGGCGGAGCTGGTCGTCACTGCCGAAGGCCATGACGTAGCCGGTGCTGCGCGCGCCGCCCGCCAGGGCCTGGGCCTCCTCCTCCGAGCGGGCCCCCCGCTTCGCCCCGAAGTCCACGCGCAGCTGGTAGTCCCAGTATTTGGGGACCACGGACAGGGTGCTGCCCTCGCTCTTGGGGAGGACGGCGGGGAGGATCGTGTCGATGTACGAGCGCCGCGCGGCGGCGGCCACGCTGATGCCGTCCGTCACGGGTGCTTCCAGGAAGAAGCCCGCGTCCAGCAGGTCCACCTTCACCGAGCCATGGAACGTGTCGGCGGCGCCCTTGCGCGTGCCGACCTCCACGATGCCGCCCACCGCGCGGCCGTACTGGCTGCCGTAGCCGCCCGGGAAGAAGTCGAGCTGGTCGATGAACTCGGCGTTCACCACCGAGGGGCCGCCGAGCAGGTGGAAGAGGAGGGGGATGCCGACCCCGTCCATCATCGTCGCCGTCTGGCCGGGGTTGGAGCCGCGCACCAGCAGCTGGCCGGAGATGAAGGGCGCACGCGCCACGCCCGGCAGGGTCTGGATGACGCGGATGGGGTCGCCGAAGGTGCCCGGCGTGCGCTGCGCCTCCTGGCGCGTGATGGTCCGGCGCACGACCTCCTTCTTCGGCCGGTCGGAGCGCACGACGGTCTCCAGCGCGCCGCCGGTGGGGGCGAGGAAGAAGTTCACCTCCGTCGTCTCGTCCTCCTGGAGCTGCTCCTTCGTCTGGTAGAGCTGGTAGCCGGACGCCACCACGCGCACCGCGCACTCGCCAGGGGCCACGTCGAGGCTGAAGCGGCCGTCCTCGTCGGAGAGGGCCTCGGGCGCCTCCGGGTCGTCACCGCAGCGCACGGTGGCGCCCGCCACGCGCGAGCGGCTGCCGCGCGAAATCAGCTGGCCCTTGAGCGTGGCCTTCCGCGCCACCGGGGCCTGCTCCGGTCCAGGGGCCTCCTCCGGAGGGGCGTTGAGGGTGAAGTGGTAGATGTATTCCACCTGCACCGGCGCGGGCACGCCGTCCACCTCCGCGGGCGAGAAGCGGAACTGGCGCACCGCCGCGATGGCCGCCTCGTCGAAGCCATGGCCCGCGGGCTCCGTGGGCAACACGTCCGACACGGAGCCGTCCGCGGCGATGGTGATGATGAGGCGCACGGAGGCGGTGATCCCCTCGGCGAGCGCTTCGGGAGGGTAGGGGGCCTCCACCTGCTGGAGCAGCTCCGGAGGCCTGGTGATGACCGGCTGGGCCTGCGCGGGCGGGGCCGCTTCCGCGGGCGGCGCGCCGTCCTGCGGTGCCTGTGCCAGCGCCGGGGTTCCCAGCAGGAGCGAGGCCGCGGCGAGCGCGCTTCGGGCGTTCAGGTTGGGGAACATGGGGCGCGGAGCATACGGGCATGCGGCCCCGGGTTCGACGCCCCATTGCACTCTTCCGGACGGAGGGTCTCTGTCCCGTTTGACTGGAGGTCCGGCAAGGGGGTCAACACCTATCAATGACCCTGCGCTCTCCAATCCACTCCCACGCAAGGCGGCTGGCTGCCCTCTTTGCGTTGACGCCATTGATTGCCTTTGGGGCCTCCGAGCAGGACGCCGCGGCGGCGTCACCGGATCCCACGGATCGCATCATTGTCCGCTACCGCGACCAGGCGAAGGCCCGGAAGACCCCCGCTGGCGCACAGGTGGCCAGCCGCCGGGTCACCGATGCGGCCCGCCAACGGGGCCTGACCGCCCATCCGCTGCGCACCGACGGACGGGGCGCCCAGGTGTGGGCCCTGGACCGGAAGATGACGTATGCCGAGGTCCTGGCGCTGACGAAGCAGATCGCCGAGGCCGACCCGGAGGTGGAGTACGCCGAGCCGGACTTCATCCTGCGGCCGACGCTGGTCCCGAACGATCCGTACTATCCCTTTCAGCCGGACCTCCACCCCACCACGCCGGGCATCAACGCCCCCGCCGCGTGGGACCGCACCAGTGGGACTGGCGTGGTGGTGGCGGTGGCGGACACGGGGTACCGCCCTCACGCCGACCTGGCCGCCAACCTCCTGGGAGGGTACGACTTCGTCACGCTGCCTTTCTTCGGTGGGGCCGTCTCTCCCAATGACGGCGACGGACGCGACAGCGATGCACGGGATCCGGGCGACTGGTGTGTCAGCAACCCCAACGCTCAGACCAGCTCGTGGCACGGGACGCACGTGGCCGGCACCATTGGCGCGGTCACGAACAATGGCCTGGGGGTCGCGGGCATCGCCCATGGCGCGAAAATCCTGCCGGTGCGTGTGCTCGGGATGTGCGGCGGCTACACGTCTGACATCGCGGACGGCATCGCCTGGGCGGCAGGCGCTCCGATCTCCGGGGTGCCCAACAACGTGTCGCCCGCGCGAGTGATCAATCTGTCACTGGGGGGCCTGGGCGCCTGTCATTTCACCTACGCCAATGCCATCAAGAGCGCTCGGGACCGGGGAGCGGTCGTGATCGTCTCCGCGGGCAACGACAACGTGGACGCCGCCAATACCATGCCGGCCAACTGCCCGGGGGTGGTCGCCGTTGCCTCCGTGAACGCATCGGGCACCCGGTCCTCGTTCTCGAACCACGGTCCGGTGGTGGCGCTCGCGGCGCCCGGAGAGCAGATCCTGTCGACGTACAACACGGGAACCACCACTCCGGCGAGCGACGCGTATGCCTACAGCTCCGGCACCTCGATGGCCGCGCCGCACGTCGCGGGCGTGGCGGCGCTGATGTTGTCGGCCAACCCGTCGCTGGCCGTCGACGCGGTGACCTCGCTGCTGCGCTCTTCGTCCAGGCCCTTCCCCGGCGGTTGCACGGGGTGCGGCATCGGACTCGTTGACGCCAGCGCCGCCGTGAATGCCGCCATCGCCTACGGCGGGACCAACGCCATCGACCAGTCGACCTTCTTCGTGCAGCAGCTCTACTACGACGTGCTCCGGCGCAAGCCCGACACGGGAGGTTTGAACTTCTACGTGGGGCTCTTGAACGGGTGCAATGGCGACTCGACGTGCCTGGCCTCCACCCGGGCCAGCATCGCGCTCGGTGTCTTCCAATCGCAGGAGAGCCAGGCGCTGTACCCGAACCTCAATCCGGCGACGTCACCCAACTACAACGACGCCTTCGTGACCCGGATCTACCAGCTATTCCTCCAGCGCAACTTCGACCCCGAAGGGGGAGTCGCCTGGTACCAGTACCTGAACGCGACGAATGACTACATCGGCGTGATGGGCACCTTCATCACGTCCCCGGAGTACCGCAAGCGCTTCGGCAACCCCTGAGCGTCCTCCCGGGAGCGTCCACCGCGTGGCGCCGTGGGCGCTCCGGGGCTTTCAGCACTCAGGTCTTCCGCTTCACCTTCGCCACCTTCTTCGCGCCGGTCGTGCGTCCCGCCTTCGGCGCGGCCTTCTTCGCCGCGGTCTTCGGCTTCGCGGTCTTTTTCGCTGCCACCTTGCGCGCTGCCTTCTTCGCTCCCGCGGTCCCTGCCTTCGGTGTGCGCTTGCTCGGTGCTCTTGGGGCCGGCGCCTGCTCCAGGGCGGGCACTCGAGGTTCGGCGGGCAGGCCCGGGCCGGCGTCGTAGGCGGTCGTCCGCCACGCCATGCCCTTTCGCAGGTGCTCCCCCCACGCCGGGTGCGTCAGCTGGATGTCCAGGAAGGGGCCGGACCGCTTCACCTTCGACACGAAGGCCTGCGCGTTCGCGTTCATCCACTGGCCGGTGAAGGCCTTGCGCCCCCCTGCCTCCCGCACGAGCGCCGCGTCCTTCAGGTGCGGGTACTTGCTGAACCCGGCGTCCTCCGCCTTCTCGATGGGGTCGTAGAGCAACATCAATGCGAACACGGCGTGAGGCGCGGGCTTCCCGGCGTCAGGGTGCACGCGCGCCACTGACAGGCGGAGGGTCTGTCGGGCCACTCCGAGGACGCGGACTGCGTAGAGATCAGACATCCCACGAGGATACCGCGTGCACCGGGGGCCGTGTTGCCCCCGGCGTGTGGAGAGGATGCGGGCGCTCTATGAGAGGTCCACGGGAGCCCCTGGGCGGTGATGAACACGTCGCCATGCTTGAATTGTAAAAGCTTGTCTCCGCATTCTTGCCGGGATCGACTTGCATTCCAGGTGGCCAGGGGAGCAACGTGAATGCTTCACCCCGATGGGAGGCATCAGATGCGCAAGCTTTTGCGGTTCCTGCTGGCCACCTCCGCCGTCCTCACACTCGCCCCAATCGCCTCAGCCCGTGCGGAATCATGTGAGACCGCATGTACCTGTGCGACTTCCTGCGGCACGCCCTGCACCCATGATCAGGGCGGGTGGATCACGTGTGACCGGTGGGGAGGAGACTGCATCGGCCGCTGCTTCAAGCCCGAACCCACACCTTCGGTGGCCACCCGCGACGAAGCGCCGCGGGACGAAGCATCCGGCCAGGTCTGCAGTGAGGAGCACCCGGAACAGGAAGGCTCCGCCTCCATCGAGAGCTGAGCCCCGCAACGCCTCAACGCCCGGCGCAAGGCATTGCGCCGGGCCGCGAGCACCTCTCAATTCCGCTGGGAAACAGGCCGAGCCCAGAGCACATCCCAGGTCCATTCCGGGAAGGTCTGCCTGGGCGTGGTGATCCGCCCCCGCACCTGGGTGGCGGCGACCTGGGCGCCCTGCCGTCGCGCCTCGTCGAACAGCTGGGTGCGCAGGTCGTGCCCATCCACGTAGCTCGCGAACAGCAGGCCTGACTCCCCCACGGGCTCGGGTGGGGAGAGGGCGGGCTCGGCAGGCTGGAGCCCCCAGGCCTCCAGGACGTCCGGATACACCTCGTCCAGATCCACCAGTTCGACACGGACGCCCCGGGCCCCACAGGGACAATCCCAGCCAAGGCCGCGCTCCAGCATGCCCGACGCAAGCGTCCGTCCTCGCGCGGGTGCGCCGCACAGGCCACACGACACCGGCGCCACGTCGCCCACCCGTTGGCCCTGTTCATCGAAGAAGAGATGGAGCACTTCCGTGGGTTCGGTCTTCATGGGGGCACAATCAGAGCATGGGGGAGAAAGGCTTCTTGAGGGTCAGCGTGAGCCCCATCTCCCGGCCATGCGGGAGGCGGCCCGACAGGTCCCGCCCGTCCTGGAAGGGGAGGCTGAAGCGGACGCCCACGGAGCCGTAGACGAAGCCGAGGAAGGGCGCCAGGTGGAGCGACGTCGTGGGCCGGTGGGCCGCCGTCCCCGTCTCGTGGGCCACGCCGGTCTCCAGCCCGAAGATCAGGAAGGTGCCCTGGACTCCGCCACACAGCCGCGCGTGTTCGCCGTCCATCCATTGCCCCTGTCCGAAGACGCCCACGGCGCCAGACCTGAAGGAGCCCATGCGGTTGTTGTGCATGGCCAGGTTGAGCGTGGACTCCAGGCCCACGCCCCAGGCGGTGTCCTCCTGGCGGCGGCTCATGCTCAGCAGCGGGCCCACCGTTAACCAGGGTTGCGGCGAGCCGTCGTCAGTCGACGCGCCTGGGACGACCAGGGCGAGCAGGGCAAGGGCGTTCATCGCGCCAGGATACGCGGGAGGCGCCCCACCGCCGGGCTCCCTCCAGACACTGTCCATGCAGGGGGATGCGTTACGCTCCTCCCCATGGCTCCCTCACCCTTCCAGGCGGAGTTCCGCGTTCTCACCGGTCTGGACTGGGTGCCGCTTCCGTTCCTGGAAGGGCTGGAGGCCGAAGCGGCGGACATGTACCCCCGTCACCCGCCCGTGACCTGTTGCAGCTTCCAGGGCGGATTCTTCATCGACGTGGGCGGCCAGCCCTTCAGTGCTGACGGCTCGGTGGACGAGTTCTGATGACGGGCGTGACGGCTAGCGGGGGATGAGGATCACGTCCTCATCCTGTTCCAGCCGGTACGTTCCGTCAGGCTGCCGGCAGCGCTCGGCATGCGCGCGGATTCGCGCATCGAGCCTTCCCGCCTCGTCCGGGTTCAGGGCCGCCAGCTGCGCGGCCGTGTAACACCCCTCCAGCACGAGGAAGCGGCAGAGCGTGTACATCTCCTCGAAGGTCTGCGCGGCGAACCCGCTCATCGTCGCGAGGGTCTCGTGGGGCAGGTGCTTCCGCTGGATTTCGGCGACGACCTCCTCGCTGAAATGCAGGGTGTCGGAGAACTCCCGGCACATCGCATGGGTCGGCCCCCGGGCCGCGGCCATCACAATCAGACAGCTTCCGCCGGGCCGCACGAAGCCGAGCAGTCTGTCAATGAAGCCGCCCCATTCGGAGACAGGGACGTGATACAGGACGTGTGAGCAGACGACCAGGTCGTATCTGTCATTGGAGGCGAACCGCTCCAGGGAGACCGGGAGGACCTTCGCCTTCTCATGATGGAAGCCGGAGCTCTGCTCGGGATGGGGTTCGAGCAGGGTGAGCGAGTCGAAATGCGGAGCGAGCCGTTCCGCGACCTTGCCCGCCCCCGCTCCGACATCCAGCAGGGTGGGGTGCTCCGGGAGCCCTGGGGACAGCCGCTCCGTGACGATCTGGTGGATGTTCGTCGGATGCCTTGCGGACGCCGCGAGAATGCGGAACGCCGTGGCGTACTCCTGCGGTGACATCGTGATGGCCATGATTCTCCCCGGTGTCGTGACGACTGCCGGGGAGACGCTACCATTCCGTCGCGGCTACCGGGCGGCCTTGCGAGGGCCGCCGACGAACTCCGCCAGATGCTTGCCGGTCAGCGTCGACTTCGCGGCGACCAGGTCCGCCGGGGTGCCTTCGAACACGATGCGTCCGCCGTCGTGGCCCGCGCCCGGCCCCAGGTCGATGAGCCAGTCCGCGTGCGCCATCACCGCTTGGTTGTGCTCGATCACGATGACGGACTTCCCGGAGTCAACCAGCCGGTCCAGCAGCCCGAGCAGCTGCTCCAGGTCGGCCAGGTGCAGACCGGTGGTCGGCTCATCGAGCACGTAGACGCCGCCTTCGTCCCCCATGTGCGTCGCGAGCTTGAGCCGCTGCCGCTCGCCACCCGACAGCGTGGTGAGCGGCTGGCCGAGCCGGAGGTAGCTGAGGCCCACGTCGGCCATGCGCTGAAGAATGGCGGACGCTGCCGGCGTCTGCGCCTTGCCTGAGCCGAAGAAGGCGACCGCATCCTTCACGGGCAGGTCGAGCACCTGGGCGATGTTGAGCCCGCCGAGCTTGTACTCCAGCACCGACGCCTGGAACCGCTTGCCTTCGCAGTCCTCGCAGACCGTGGTGACGCCGGCCATCATCGCCAGGTCGGTGTAGATGACGCCGGCGCCGTTGCAGGTCGGGCAGGCGCCCTCGGAGTTGGCGCTGAACAGGGCGGGCTTCACGCCGTTGGCCTTCGCGAACGCCTTGCGGATCGGCTCCAGCAGGTCGGTGTACGTCGCCGGGTTGCTCCGCCGCGAGCCGCGAATCGGAGCCTGGTCGATGGACACCACCCCGTCCCGGTTGCCCACCGAGCCGTGGATCAACGAGCTCTTGCCCGACCCGGCCACGCCGGTCACCACCACCAGCACGCCGAGCGGGATATCGACGTCGACCTTCTTCAGGTTGTGCGTGTTGGCGCCGCGCACCTTCAACACGCCCGTCGGCTTGCGCACGGACGGCTTCAGGGCAACCCGGTCGCTCAGGTGGCGTCCCGTGAGCGTGTCACTGGAGCGCAGCGCCTCGACGGTGCCTTCAAAGACGACTTCGCCACCAGCGGTGCCGGCTCCGGGGCCCAGGTCGACGACGTGGTCGGCGATGGCGATCATCTCCGGCTTGTGCTCGACCACGAGCACGGTGTTGCCCTTGTCGCGCAGCCGCAGCAGCAGCTCGTTCATCCGCTGGATGTCGTGCGGGTGCAGTCCGACCGTCGGCTCGTCGAAGACGTAGGTCACGTCGGTGAGCGAGGACCCGAGGTGGCGGATCATCTTGGTGCGCTGCGCCTCACCGCCCGACAGCGTGCCGGCAGGGCGGTCGAGGCTGAGGTAGCCCAGGCCGATCTCCACGAACGAGTCGAGCGTGTGCCGCAGCGACGCCAGCAGCGGGGCGACGGACGGCGCGTCCAGGCCGCGCACCCACTCCGCCAGGTCGCTGATCTGCATCGCGCAGGCGTCGGCGATGTTGATGCCCTTGATCTTGGAGGACCGGGCGGCCGCGCTGAGCCGGGTGCCCTTGCATTCGGGGCAGGAGGTGAACGTGACCGCGCGCTCCACGAACGCACGGATGTGCGGCTGCATGGCGTCCACGTCCTTGGACAGGAACGACTTCTGGATCCGCGGGATGAGTCCCTCGTAGGTGAGGTTCATCTTCTCGACCTTGATCTTGGTCGGTTCCTTGTGGAGGAAGTCCTGAAGCTCCTGCTTGGTGTACTTGCGGATCGGCTTGTCCGGGTCGAGGAAGCCCGAGGCCCCGAAGATGCGCACGAGCCAGCCGTCCACGTTGTAGCCGGGGATGGTGAGGGCGCCCTCGTTGAGTGACTTGCTGTCGTCGTACAGCTGGGTCAGGTCGATGTCGCTGACCTGCCCCATGCCCTCGCACTTCGGACACATGCCGCCGGTGACGTTGAAGACCTTCTTCTCGGTCTTGCTGCCCTCGCCCTTCTCGACGGTCATCTCGCCGGTGGCGCGGACCGACGGGACGTTGAAGGAGAAGGCGTTGGACGAACCGATGTACGGCTTGCCCAGGCGGCTGAACAGCACGCGCAGCATCGCGTTGGCGTCCGTCGCCGTGCCGACCGTCGAGCGGGAGTTCGCGCCCATGCGCTCCTGGTCGACGATGATGGCAGTGGTGAGTCCTTCCAGGACGTCGACCTCGGGCCGGCCCAGCGTGGGCATGAAGCCCTGCACGAACGCGCTGTAGGTCTCGTTGATCAACCGCTGCGACTCCGCGGCGATGGTGCCGAAGACGAGCGACGACTTGCCGGAGCCGGAGACGCCGGTGAACACGGTGAGCCGCCGCTTGGGCAGCTCCACGCTGACGTCCTTCAGGTTGTTCTCGCGGGCGCCCTGGACGCGGATGAGGTCATGGCTGTCCGCGGGATTCGAACGGCGCTGAGCGGCGGTCTTGTCGGAGGAGGTCATGGGTCCATTTTCTCCAGCAGTTGTTCGAGGCGGTCGTGCGGGGAGACCGTAGTCGAGCCGACCCTATCTGTCCGCCACTGCGAGGACGAAGCGCGCGTAGCCCAGCTCCGCTGCGTTCTTCATCAGCTCCAGGTTCACCCACGCGACGATGTCCGCGAAGGGCCTTCCCTCCATGGGCCAGCGGGTGCGCGTCGACGCGTGCAGCTCGGAGTCATCCAGTCCCATGACGGCGCTCCGCCATTGATCGTGCAGGCGCGCGATCCAGGCCTGCACGCCCTCGGCGGTTCCGGGCCAGTGCACGTCTTCTCGCTTCAGCGAGCCGGTACCGAACGAGTGGTCGTGCACCATCGACCACCAGAAGCCCATGTGCCACGTCAGCCAGGCGATGGACGCGGGGCCGATGTCATAGCCCTCCGACTCCGGCCACTCCGCGCGCCAGACGCCGTCCGTGCCTTGCTCCACGTGCAGGCCCTTCCGCGCGGGCCGCAGGAGGCACTCCCGCGTCGTGAGCCCGTTGAGATGGTATTGGGTGAGCGCCCAGGCCGTGTCGAGCTGCGTCAACAAAACGCTTCGAAGGCCGCTGTTCTCGTGAGGATCCATCCAGAGAGTCTTTCATGTTCGTGACCCTCCTGGTTCTTGTGTTCACTATCCAGCATTGCTAAGCCGAGCCCGCTTTTCGCTCTGCTGTTTGGGGATGGGGACCCGGAAATGACGCAGCCGTCGCGCACGCTCACGCCCGTTGAAACTCTTGCTTCCTTGATGGGCGTCGCGCCCGCTGAACTCGAACGCAAATCAGGAATCCTGCTCGGAAACCTGGGCATGGATTCGCTCACGGCGACTCGCGTGCGCGGCTCGCTTTCGCCCATGCCGTCGTATCAGGTGCTCTATGGCCTGACCGTGGCGCAGGCGGCGGCGCTCATTCCAAGACATGAAGAATCCGCGTCTTCGAATCTGAGAAACAGGGACGGATCCTCCAGCACGGATGAAGCCTTCGAGCTCACGCCGATGCAGGTGTCCTATGTGATTGGCGCCAGCCAGGACTGTCCCTGTCAGGTCTATTCCGAGTTCGACATCACCGACCTGGACGTCGCCTGTTTCCAGGAGGCGGTCCGACTGGTCGTGGCGCGGCATCCCATGCTGCACGCGGTCATCGTGGAGGGCACCCGGCAGCGCGTCCTCCCGGAAGCCGAGCGACGCGAGCCGGTGCGGCTGGAGGCGCTCCCGGTGGTGGACCTGGAGCAGCGGCGCCAGGAGTGCATGACGGCGTTCCGTTCCCGGACGAACCTGCACTGGGACCTCCAGTTGAGCCGCGTGGACGCGCGCACCGTCCGCGTCCACCTGCTGCTCGACATGCTCTTCATGGACGCCACCAGCGCCATGATCCTCTGCCGCGAGGTCTCCCGGCGCTATGGCGAACTCCTGCGGCAGGACGTCCCGTCCGTGCCCGAGTCGGACGCGCTCGCGTTCAGGGACTACTGCGACCAGCTGGGGACGAAGCAGGTCTCAGCGGCGTCGCTCGACTACTGGACGGCGCGGCTGGACGCGATTCCCCCGCCGCCGCAGCTGCCGCGCCGCAAGGGTGGGAGTGGGCAGGGCGTGGACTTCCAGCGTGAATCCATCGCGCTGGGCACCGAGCGCTGGAACGCGCTCAAGGCCCACGCGAGCGCGCTGCAGGTGACCTCCAACGCGCTCCTGCTGGCCGTCTTCTCGGAGGTGCTGGGGCTCTATGCCGAGGAGCCGGACTTCACGGTCACCGTCACCATGTCGGAGCGGCCGGTGTCGCTCGGAAACGACTTCACCGGCACCGTCGGCGAGTTCACCAACGTCCTGCTGTGTCCCATCACGGGCCGGTACACAGGCCTCGCGGAGCGGGCGCTCGCCATCCACCGCGAGCTGAGCCAGGGGCTCGAGCACGGCGACCTCAGCGGGTTGGAGGGCGTCCGCATGCTGCGCAAGCACCGCACGGATCCGCACCTGAGCTTCCCCATCGTCTTCACGTCCTTCCTCGGCATCATCGACTCGCCCGTGGACTTCGCGGGCTGCCAGACGGGCCTCCACTTCCAGCAGACCCAGACGCCGCAGATCACCCTGGACCACCAGGTCTACGAGCTGGACGGCGAGCTGCGCATCAACTGGGACTACGACAGCCAGGTCCATGACCGCGAGCAGATGCGCGACATGCTGGCCTGCTTCCGGCACCAGCTGGAGCGCGTGGCCCAGGGCGACCTGAGCCCGTCGGTGCTGCCCCCCGACGTGCTGGCGCTGCGCGTGGGCGCGAACCAGACGCACGTGGACTTCGACGCCCGGCTGCCGCGCCTGCTGCACGGCCAGGTGCTGCGCGCCGCGGAGGCGACGCCCGGGGCCCTGGCGGTCATCGACCAGGACGTCCGGCTGACCTACGCGGAGCTGATGGCGCTGGTGCGCGCCGCCGCCGTGCGCTTGCAGGACGCGGGCGTGGGCCGGGGCTCCTGCGTGGCCATCGTGATGGAGAAGGGGTGGGAGCAGGTCGTCGCGACGACGGCCATCCTGCTGACCGGCGCGTTCTACCTGCCGCTCAACCCGAGCCACCCCGATGATCGCCTGCGGAGCATCCTCACCGTGGCGGACTGTGACATCGCGCTGGTGCAGGACAAGTGCGTGTCGGAGGACCGCCACTGGCATCGCGCTCAAGGCGGCTCGGACGCCATCCTCACGCTGAGCGTGGACCTGTCGCTGGCGGCCCGGGAGGCCGGGCGCGTGCCTACGCCCGTGGCGGTGGATCCGGAGGACCTGGCCTACGTCATCTTCACGTCCGGTTCGACGGGGGCTCCCAAGGGCGTGGAGATTTCGCACGGCCCCGCCGTCAACACGTGCCTGGACATCAACGCGCGCTTCGGGCTGGGGGCGCGGACGGTCACCTTCGCCATCTCCTCGCTCAGCTTCGACCTGTCCGTCTGGGACATCTTCGGGACGCTGGGGGCCGGGGGCACGGTGGTGGTCTGCAAGCCGGACGGGACGCGGGATCCGGACTACTGGTGGCAGCAGCTGCACCAGCACCAGGTGACGGTCTGGAACACCGTCCCCACCTCCTTCGAGATGCTGATCGCCGCGCGTCCGCCGGGCGCGGCGCTGCCCTTGAAGGTCGCGATGCTCAGCGGCGACGCCATCAGCATGACGATGGCGGACCACGCGCTGTCCCAGTTCCCGGACCTCCACCTCGTGGCCCTGGGCGGCGCGACGGAGGCCTCCATCTGGTCCAACTTCCACGTCATCACCCGGCAGTCGCGCGAGCTGGGGACGGAGCTGGTTCCCTACGGACGGCCCCTGTCGAACCAGACGATGCACGTGCTGGACGCGCGGTTCGGCTACCGGCCGGCGGGCGTCGTCGGAGACATCTACATCGGCGGTGTGGGCCTGGCGCGCGGCTACTTCCGCGACCCGGAGCTCACGGCCAGCAAGTTCCTCAGTGAGACTCCGTTCGGGAGGCTCTACGCGACGGGCGACCTGGGCCGCTACCTGCCCAACGGCGAGATTGAGATTGTCGGCCGCAAGGACTCGCAGGTGAAGGTGGGCGGCCACCGCGTCGAGCTGGCGGAGATCGAGCACTGCGCGGAGCGGCTGCCGTCGGTGCAGCGGGCCGCCGTCGTGCACCTGCCTGGGGAGGGCGGCCGGCTCGTCGGCTTCGTGACCGTGCGGGAGCCGGGGACGGATGCGCAGGCGCTGGAGGAAGCGCTGCGGCAGCACGCGGAGAAGTACCTTCCGGACTACATGGTCCCGCAGCGCTGGCGCGTCCTCGAAACGCTCCCGCTGACGGCCAACAGCAAGGTGGACACGCGCACGCTGCGGCAGCTGGCGATGGCCTCCCAGGCGCGCACCCAGGACAGCGAGCCGGTGGAGGGCAACAGCGAGGTCGCGCTCATCCTGCAACTCGCCGCGCAGGTGCTGGGCGTGCCGGCCAATGCGCTCTCCGCCACGCAGAACCTGGCGGAGCAGGGCCTGTCGTCGCTGTTCGCCGTGCGGCTCGTGAACCTGCTGTCGGCGGCCTGGAACACGCGCCTCTCCTACACGCTGGTCTTCAACCACCCGAGCGCGGTGAAGCTCGCCGCGTACCGGGCCGGGCGCGTGGCGCCGCGGGCCTCCGTGCGGCGCGAGGCCTCGGCGGTGGACGCGGCGGAGCCCATCGCCATCGTGGGCCGTGCGTGCCGGCTGCCCGGAGACGTGCTGTCTCCGGATGACCTGTGGGAGATGTTGCTGGGCGGGACGGACTGCGTGGCGGAGGTCCCCGCGTCGCGCTTCGACATCGACGAAATCTACGACGCCAACCCGGAGGCGGTGGGCCGCAGCTACACGCGGCGCGGCGCCTTCATGAGCGAAGTGGAGAGCTTCGATCACGACTTCTTCGGCATCCCGGTCGCGGAGGCTCGCGCCATGGATCCGCAGCAGCGCATGCTGCTGGAGGTCACCTACGAGGCCTTCCACGCCGCGGGCTACGACAAGGACCGCCTGCGCGGCTCCTCCACGGGCGTGTTCATCGGGCAGATGAACTACGACTGGATGACGGACTTCGGTCACGTCACCGACTACGCGGGCACGGGCTCCGCGCCGTCCATCTCCTCCAACCGCATCTCCTTCGCGCTGGACCTCGCCGGCCCGAGCATGACCGTGGACACGGCCTGTTCGTCGTCGCTGGTCGCGGTGGATGCGGCCATCACCAAGCTGCGCTCGGGCGCGTGTCGCATGGCCGTGGCCGGCGGCGCCAACATGATCCTGAGCGCCACGCCCTATGTGATGACCTGTCAGGCGCGCATGCTGTCCGTGGACAGCCGCTGCGCGACCTTCGACAGCGCCGCCAACGGCATCGCACGCGGTGAAGGCGTGGGCGCCGTCGTGCTCAAGCGCCTGAGCGACGCGCTGGCGGACGGGGACCCGGTGCTGGCGGTGATCCGCGGCTCGGCGGTGAACCAGGACGGACGGAGTGCTTCGCTGACGGCGCCCAATGGCCTGGCGCAGGAAGCGGTCATCCGCCAGGCACTGGACGTGGCGGGGCTGGAGGGGCGCGACGTGGACTACGTCGAGTGCCACGGCACCGGCACGTCGCTGGGCGACCCGATCGAAGTCGAAGCGCTGAAGAACGTCCTCGGTGAGCGGCGTGAGAAGCCGGTGGTGCTGGGGGCCATCAAGAGCAACATCGGTCATCTGGAGGGCGCCGCCGGTGTGGTGGGCCTCATCAAGGCCCTGGAGGTGCTGCGTCGCCGGGAAGCGCCCGGCAACGTGCACTTCAAGTCGCTGAACCCGAAGATCGACCTGGAGGGCTTCGCGGCCGTCATCCCCACCCGGCCGACGGCGCTGGGTACGACGGGGGTCCCCCTGGTGGCGAGCGTCTCCTCGTTCGGCTACGGCGGCACCAACGCCCACGTGGTGCTCGAGTCCTACGTGGCGCCCTCGATGAGCCAGGAGCCGCCGCCCGCGGACGCGCTCTGGCTGTTCACGGGGCAGGGCTCCCTGGTGCCGGGAGCGGCGAAGGGGCTGTACGGGGCCAACGCCGTCTTCAAGGAGGCGCTGGACCGCTACGCGGCATTCCTGGAGTCGAAGGTGGAGGTGCCGCTGCTGAAGCTGCTGCTCTCCGACGACAAGGACATGGCGGCGCAGGTGCAGGAGACGCAGTACGCGCAGCCGGCCATCGTCGCGCTCCAACTGGCGCAGGCGGCCATGTGGCGGGCGCGCGGCATGCGCCCCGCGACGGTGCTGGGCCACTCGGTCGGTGAGTTCGCGGCGGCGGCGGTGGCGGGGGTGATGAGCGCGGAGCAGGCGCTGGAGCTGGCCGCGATGCGGGGCCGACTCATGGCGGCGTGCCCGCGCGGAGGCATGGCGGCGGTGCGGGCCCCGGTGGATCAGGTCCAGCCGTTGCTGCCGCCCGAGCTGGTGGTGGCGGCGGAGAACGAGCGGGCGACGACGGTGGTGGCAGGCCCGAAGGACGCTCTGCACCGCTTCGTCACGGAGGTGCTGGGCGTCGGGCACACGATGCTGGCGGTGTCGCACGCGTTCCACTCGCCGATGATGGCGCCCGCGGCGGACGCGTTCCGCCAGCGGTTGGAAGGGGTGGAGCTGCGCGAACCGCAAGGCGTGCGGTTCATCTCCACGCTGACAGGCACGGCGGAGACGTCGCGGCTGTGCACGGCGGAGTACTGGGCGGAGCAGCTGCTGAAGCCGGTGCTGTTCCTTCGTGCGGTGGAGACGGCGTGGGCGCAAGGGCCGGCGAAGACGGTCGTGGAGCTGGGGCCGGGCTCCACGTTGCTCCAGTTGGCGAAGCGGAGCATGGGCGAAGCGGGGCCGCGCTGGGTGACATCGAGTCAGGCGACCCGTTGGCGCCCGGGGCCTCGGCTGTTCCGGAACGTGCCGCTGGGCTGGAACAAGCCGGTGTCGAAGTTCGCCTCGCCCAAGGCCGCTCCCGCCGTGGAGCAGGCCACACCCGCCACCTGCGTCTACGAAACCACGTGGATGCCCCTGCCTCCCTCGACGAAGGTCGCCCCGAAGGCCGGCGCGCACCTGCTGTTGACGTGTGAGGCATTGGCTGAAGCGCTCCCCGACGGATGGCAGTCGGTGGTGGCGAAGGACGAGGCGGAGTGGCTGCCGCGGGTATCGGGCCAGCGCTGGGCGACAGTGGCCCTCTGGGGGCATGGCACCGAGGAGGATGTGGCGCTGGGGCTTCGGCTGCTCCAGACGGCCCAGGCCGACCGGTGGGTGTTCGTGACCGGTGCGGGCAGTGAGGACGACGCGGGCCTGTGGGGCCTGGCGCGGGTGTCCCGGCTGGAGCGGCCGGACCTGCGGGTGCGCTGCATCGAGCAGGCGGATGGCCCGCTGGCGAAGGTGCTCTCGCTGGCTTCGAGCGATGACGCGGAGGACGAGCTGTCGGTGGACGCGGCCGGCGTGGTGCGGGTTCCCCGGCTGCGTCGCTGCGCGGGCCTGGAGGGCACCGGGAAGCTGCCGGTGCGTCCGGACGCGACGTACGTCATCAGCGGAGGGCAGGGAGCGCTGGGCAGGGTGGTGGCCCGGCTGCTGGTGGATCGCGGGGCGACGCACGTGCTGCTGCTGTCACGCACGGCGGGAGCAACGCTTTCGCCAGAGCTGGAAGCGCTGCGCGCGAAGGCGCGGGTGGAGTGCGTGGCGTGCGACGTGTCCCGTGCGGAGAGCGTGCGCGAGGCGAAGGCCTGGTTGGAGACGTCGGACTGGCCCTCCGTGGGCGGAGTCGTCCACGCAGCGGGTGTGCTGAGTGACGGGACGCTGCCGAACCAGTCCGCGGAGAAGCTGCGGCTGGCCTACGGAGCGAAGGTGCACGGGGCGCGGAACCTGCGGGACGCGTTCAGCCCACCGGACTTCCTGGTGCTCTTCTCCTCGACGGCGGCGGCCCTGGGCTCCGCGGGGCAGGGCAGCTACGCGGCGGCGAACGCGACGCTGGACGCGCTGGCGCGCAAGTGGTCGTCAGCGGGCGAGCCCGTGCTGTCGGTGCAGTGGGGCGCGTGGTCCGACGGCGGCATGGCGGCGCGGCACGAGGCGTTCAAGCGGGCGGAGGCCGAGGGACTGGGCAGCATCCGCGACTCGCTGGGCACGGCCGTGTTGGAGCGGTTGCTGGCCACGGGCAAGCGGGGAACGGTGTGCGTCTCGCCCATCGACTGGAGCCGGCTCACCCTGAAGGGCCCTCGCTTCGAACTGCTGGCGGGGCCTGGTGGCTCGACGAAGCGGCAGACCTGGAGCCGTCTGGCGTTGCAGCAGCTGGTCCGCGACTGCGTCCTCCAGTTCATTCCGTCCAACTCGGTGGAGGTCAACCGCTCCTTCATGGAAGCGGGCTTCTCCTCGCTGGACCTGGTGCAGTTCCGCCGTCAGCTGCTGGCACGTCTTCCGGACACGGTGGAGCTGCCGGTCCACTTCGCCTTCAACTACCCCACCGAGGAGGACGTCACCCAGCACCTGTTCGAACAGCTCCAGGCCCGGTCCGCATCCACGGCGGACACCGAGGGCATGTGGACGCTGTTGAACGGCCGCACCCAGGGCCCGCCGCTCTTCCTCGTCGGCGGCGTCATGGGCACGGCGGAGAAGACCTTCGGGTCCCTGGCCGCCGCGCTGTCGGTGCCGGTCTACGCCGCCATGCCGGGCATTCCGGCGGTCATCGACCCGGCGGTGACGAGCCTGGAAGGGATCGCCGCGGAGCTGCGCCTGTCCATGGAGCGCACCGCGCCGGGTGAGGCCTACTCCGTCGGAGGCCTGTCCTTTGGCGCGGCCGTCGCGTTCGAAATGGGCCTGCAGCTGGAGCGCGAAGGCAAGCTCGCCCGGGTCGTGATGCTGGACCCCCGGCACATGCCGCCGTTCGTCGCGCCGGAAGGCCCCGCGCCCTTCGAGCTGCTGGTGCAGCACTACACGCCGTCGGACGTGGTCCGCTCGCCGGTGCTCGTCTTCCAGTGCGCGATTCCGCCGTGGGAGCGCCAGTCGGAGATGATGCGTGAGGCGTCGCGCTCCTTCCAGGATGACGCTGGCGCGCTGGAGCGCTGCCGCGCGATGTGCCCGGGGATGGAGCTCATCCGGAGCGACGGGCACCACTTCAACCTCCTCAACAAGCACGTCGAACCCATCGCCGCCCGCATCGAGCGCGACCTCCTGGCCCCACCCGCCAGGGAGCAGGGCACGGAGGCCATCGCCATCGTGGGCCGAGCGTGCCGCCTGCCCGGGGGCGTCCGTTCGCCGGACGACCTGTGGGCCATGCTGCTCGCCGGCAAGGACTGCGTCACCGACATCCCGGCGTCGCGCTTCGACATCGACGAGGTGTTCGATGCCAACCCGGACGTGGCGGGCCGCAGCTACACCCGGCGCGGCGCCTTCATGAACGAGGTGGAGGGCTTCGACCACGACTTCTTCGGCATCTCCATGTCCGAAGCGCGGGCCATGGACCCGCAACAGCGCCTGTTGCTGGAGGTCGCCTACGAGGCCTTCCACGACGCGGGCTACGACAAGAAGCGGCTGAAGGGCTCGCCGACGAGCGTGCACATCGGTCTGGCGAACGACGACTGGACCACGATGGGCCGCGACCATGAGGCCCACAGTCCGCACTTCGGCGCGGGCGTCTCCGGGTCCATTGCCTCCAATCGCATCTCGTACCTGCTGGGCCTCACGGGTCCCAGCATGACGCTGGACACCGCCTGCTCGTCGTCGCTGGTGGCGGTGGACCTGGCGGTGGAGAAGCTGCGCAACGGCATCAGCTCCCTGGCGCTGGTCGGCGGCGTCAACGTGATGCTGCACCACCGCATGTTCGTGAGCGCCTGTGCCACCAAGGCCCTGTCACCCGCGGGCCGCTGCGCGACCTTCGACGCGGCCGCGGATGGCTACTGCCGTGGCGAAGGCGTGGGCGCCATCGTGCTCAAGCGCCTGAGCGATGCCGTGGCGGACGGCGATGAGGTGCTGGCCGTCATTCGCGGCACGGCGGTCAACCAGGACGGGCGCAGCGCTTCGCTGACGGCGCCCAACGGCCTGGCGCAGGAGGCGGTCATCCGGCAGGCGCTGAAGGTCGCGGGCCTGGAAGGGCGCGACGTGGACTACGTCGAATGCCACGGCACCGGCACGTCGCTGGGCGACCCCATCGAGGTCGGCGCGCTCAAGAGCGTGCTGGGAGACCGGCGCGAGAAGCCGGTGGTCCTGGGCGCCATCAAGAGCAACATCGGCCACCTGGAAGGCGCGGCCGGAGTGGTGGGCCTCATCAAGGCGATGGAGGTGGTGCGCCGCCGGGAAGCGCCCGGCAACGTGCACTTCCAGTCGCTGAATCCGAAGATCGACCTGAACGGCTTCCCCGCCGTGATCCCGACGTGCGCGACTCCGCTGGCGACAGGGGAGGACATACGGCCGCTCGTGGCGGGTGTGTCGTCGTTCGGCTTCGGTGGGACGAATGCCCACGTGGTGCTGGCGTCGTACGGGAAGTCCGGCGCGGTGGCGGAGCGGCGTGCGCGCGTGGAGTACGCGCCGCGCTTCCTGCCGTGGCGGCGGCTGCCGCATCCGTTCCTGAGCCGAAAGGAGGAGGACAGCTTCGTGGCGGTGCTCGCGGGAGAGCAGGCGGAGCGCTGGAAAGACCACCGCATCGCGGAGCAGGTGCTGGTGCCCGCCGCGAGCCACCTGACGCTGCTGGGCGGCGCCGCGCTGATGAAGCAGGGGCGCGACGCCTCCCGCTCCGTGGGCGTGGAGGTCCAGGACGTGGTGATGCCCCGTCCGCTGGTGGTGGGCGGAGCCAGCATCGTCCGCTGTGTCGCCAATGGCAGCCAGTGGAGCGTGCAGGAGGAGCGGGCCGGGAGCCGTGAGCTCGTGGCGAGCTGCAGGGCCACGCGCCTCCTGGGGAGTGCCGAGGTCGCTCGGGCGGACGTGGAGGTCGAAGCCGTACGGAGCCGGTGTGCTCCGGCGGACGTGGAGGCGCTGTATGGCCTGCTGCTTCGCCAGGGCGTGCAGTTCGGACGCGGCTACCGCAACCTGACGCAGCTGCACCTGGGCGAGGCAGAGGCCCTCGCGCGGGTCGAGGTGGAGCACGCGTCCGTGATGGACCGGGGCCTGACGCTGGTCCACCCGGCGACGCTGGACGCGGGCATCCAACTGCTGGGCCTGTGGGGAATGAAGACCTGCGGGGTCTGCCTGCCCTTCAACGTCCAGAGCGCCCGGCTGTTCGTCGTGGAGGAGCAGCCGCGCGAGCTGTGGGCCTACGCCCGCGTGACCGCGAGCAGCGCGAGGAGCGTGGAAGGAACGGTGACGCTCTTCAGTGACACCGGCGAGGTGTACGCGGTCCTGGAGGGCCTGACGTGCCGGCAGGCCAGCGTGGACACGCGAGTCCAGGAGAGTGTCTTCGAGACGGAGTGGGTGACGTCGGCTGCGACGCCACGGCTGCTTCCGACTCAGGACGGCGCGCACCTGTTGGTGGTGCGCGAGGCCATCGAGGGACCGCTGCCCTCCGGCTGGCAGGCCCTGGTGGTGAAGGACGAGGCGGAATGGCTGCCGGTGGTGTCGGGCCAGCGCTGGACGACGGTGGCGCTCTGGAGCCATGGCGCGGAGGAGGACGTGGCGTTGGGGCTACGGCTGCTCCAGACGGCCCAGACCGAGCGCTGGGTGTTCCTGACGGAAGCGGGCAGCGACGGCGACGCCGGACTGTGGGGCCTGGCCAGGACGGTGCGCCTGGAGCGCCCGGAGGTGCGGCTGCGCTGCATCGAGCACGCGGGGAGCGCGCTGGCGAAGCTGCTCACGCTGGCGACGAGCGAAGAAGTGGAGGACGAGCTGTCGGTGGACGGGGCGGGAGGGGTGCGAGTCCCCCGCCTGCGGCGCTGCGCGGATGTCGGGAGTGCCGAGAAGCTGTCGGTGCGCCCGGACGCGACGTACGTCATCAGCGGAGGGCAGGGGGCACTGGGGACAGTGGCGGCCCGGCTGCTGGTGGAGCGCGGAGCCACGCACGTGCTGCTGCTGTCGCGCACGGCGGGAGCAACGCTTTCGCCGGAGCTGGAAGCGCTGCGCGCGAAGGCACGGGTAGAGAGCGTGGCGTGCGACGTGTCCCGTGCGGAGAGCGTGCGCGAGGCGAAGGCCTGGCTTGAGGCTTCGGGCTGGCCCTCGGTGGGCGGAGTCGTCCACGCAGCGGGAGTGCTGAGCGACGCGACACTGCCGAACCAGTCCGTGGAGAAGCTGCGTCAGGCCTACGGGGCCAAGGTGCACGGAGCGAGGAACCTGCGGGAGGTCTTCACTCCGCAGGACTTCCTGGTGCTCTTCTCGTCGGCTGCATCGGTCTTCGGCTCCGTGGGGCAGGGCAGCTACGCGGCGGCGAACGCGACGCTGGACGCGCTGGCGCAGAAGTGGTCCTCGGCGGGCGAGCCGGTGCTGTCGGTGCAGTGGGGTGCCTGGTCCGAAGGCGGCATGGCGGCCCGGCACGAGGCCTACAAGCGCGCGGAGGCCGGAGGCTTCGGCAGCATCAGCGACGCGCTAGGCACGGCCGTGCTGGAGCAGTTGCTGGCCGCCGGCAAGCGAGGCGCGGTGTGCGTCTCGCCCATCGACTGGAGCCGGCTGCGGCTGGATCAGCCGCTGGTGTCCCGCTTCCGGACCAGGCGCGTCGAGACACAGGCCCCGAAGCGCTCGGACGCAAAGAGCGGCCCGACGATGGCGGAACTGGTCGCGCTGGTGCGTCGCGCGGCGGCGGAGTCGATGGGCCTGCCCGCGGGCGGTCAGGTCATCGACGACGAACCGCTGATGGCGCAGGGGCTGGACTCGCTGGGCGCGGTCGGACTGGCCCAGAGCCTCAGCCGCGAGCTGGGCCTGACGCTGGGCGCGGTGTTCGTGCTCAACCATCCGACGCTCGAAGAGATGGCCGCGGCGCTCGCCGCACGGCTGGAGAACACGACGTCGAGCACTCCGGCTCCGCGTCCTCGGATGCAGCGCTCCGAGGAGCCCATCGCCATCGTGGGCACCGCCTGCCGTCTGCCCGGCAACGTCCGCTCCCCGGACGAGTTGTGGGAGATGCTGCTCGCGGGACGGGACTGCGTGACGGAGATCCCGTCATCCCGCTTCGACATCGATGAGGTGTTCGACGCCAACCCGGACGTGGCGGGCTGCAGCTACACCCGGCGCGGCGCCTTCATGAGCGGGGTGGAGAGCTTCGACCTCGACTTCTTCGGCATCCCGGTCGCGGAGGCGCGGGCGATGGACCCGCATCAGCGCCTGTTGCTCGAAGTGGCCTACGAGGCCTTCCACGACGCGGGCTACGACAAGAAGCGCCTGCGAGGCTCCGCCACGGGCGTCTTCGTCGGGGTCGCCAACCAAGACTGGATGATCGTCTGCGGGGAGACCGAGGCGAAGAACCCCTTCTTCGGGGCCGGCGTGTCGTCCTCCATCATGTCCAACCGCATCTCGTACCTGCTGGGACTCACGGGGCCCAGCATGACGTTGGACACCGCCTGTTCGTCATCCCTGGTCGCGGTGGACCTGGCGGTGGAGAAGCTGCGCGGCGGCGTGTGCTCGACGGCGCTCGTGGGCGGCGTCAACGTGATGCTGCACCACCGCACCTTCGTGGGCTGCTGCTCCGCCAAGATGCTGTCCTCCGAGGGCCGCTGCGCCACCTTCGACGCCTCCGCGGATGGCTACTGCCGTGGCGAAGGCGTGGGCGCGGTCGTCCTCAAGCGCCTTAGTGACGCGCTGGCGGACGGCGACGAGGTGCTGGCGGTCATTCGCGGCACGGCGGTCAACCAGGATGGTCGCAGCACGTCCCTGACCGCGCCCAATGGCCTGGCGCAGGAGGCGGTCATCCGGCAGGCGCTGGACGTCGCGGGGCTGGAGGGACGCGACGTGGACTACGTCGAATGCCACGGCACCGGCACGTCGCTAGGCGACCCGATTGAAGTCGAAGCGCTCAAGACCGTCCTGGGGGAACGGCGCGAGAAGCCGGTGGTCCTGGGGGCCATCAAGAGCAACATCGGACACCTGGAAGGGGCCGCCGGTGTGGCCGGTCTCATCAAGGCGGTGGAGGTGGTGCGCCGCCGGGAAGCGCCCGGCAACGTGCACTTCCAATCGCTGAATCCGAAGATCGACCTGAACGGCTTCCCCGCGGTGATCCCGACGGCGCCGACGGCGTTGGGCAAGAAGGGGGACACGCGACCGCTCGTGGCGGGGGTGTCGTCCTTCGGCTTCGGAGGGACGAATGCCCACGTGGTGCTGGAGTCGTACGCTGGCGCGGTGGCGGAGCGGCGTGCGCGCATGGAGTACGCGCCGCGCTTCCTGCCGTGGCGGCGGCTGCCGCATCCGTTCCTGAGCCGAAAGGAGGACGGTGACTTCGTGGCCGTGCTCGCGGGGGAGCAGGCGGAGCGCTGGAAGGACCACCGCATCGCGGAGCAGGTGCTGGTGCCCGCCGCGAGCCACCTGACGCTGCTGGGCGGCGCCATGCTCCTGAAGCAGGGCGCGGACGGCATCAAGGCCCCTGGCGTCCAGGTGGAAGACGTCATCATGCCGCGTCCGCTCGTGGTGAGCGGTGGGGACACCCGGGTTCGTTGTGTCGAAAGCGGCGGCCAGTGGAGTGTGGAGGGCGGGCAGGGTGCCTTCCCGGAGAAGGTGGCGAGCTGCCGCTCCGCGCGGGTCCTGAACAGCATCGACCTGATGACGAGCGATGTGGACGTCGACGCCGTGCTCGAACGCTGCGCTCCGGAGGACGTGGGGGCGGTGTACGAGACGATGTCCCGGCTGGGAGCGAACTTCGGGCGCGGCTACCGCAACCTGACGCGGCTGCACCTGGGCGAAGAGGAGGCCATCGCGCGGATCGAGGTGGAGCACACCTCCGTGGTGGACCGGAGCCTGACGCTGTTGCATCCGGCGACGCTGGACGCGGGCATCCAGTTGCTGGGCCTGTGCGGCCTGAAGACCTGTGGCGTCTGCCTGCCGTTCAGCGTCCAGAGCGCCCGGCTGTTCTCCGTGGAGGAACAGCCGCGCAAGCTGTGGGCCTACGCCCGGGTGACGGAGCGCGGAGCCAGGAGCGTGGAGGGAACGGTGACGCTCTTCGGCGACACCGGTGAGGTGTACGCGGTCCTGGAGGGGCTGACGTGCCGGCAGGCGAACGTGGACACCCAGCTCCACGACAGCCTCTTCGAGACGGAGTGGACGCCCCAGGTGCCCGCGCCGAACCTGCTGCCCGTCAGGAGCGAGGGCACCGGGCTGTTGCTGTCGCGCGTGAAGATCGAGGGAGCGACGCCGCCGGGTTGGCAGGTGCTGGTGGCGGAGCACGAAGAGCAGTGGCTGCCGGTGGTGTCGGACCAGCGCTGGACGACGGTGGCGCTCTGGAGCCACGGCGCGGAGGAGGACGTGGCGCTGGGACTGAGGCTGCTCCAGACGGCCCAGACCGAGCGCTGGGTGTTCCTGACGGAAGCGGGCAGCGACGGCGACGCCGGACTGTGGGGCCTGGCCAGGACGGTGCGCCTGGAGCGCCCGGAGGTGCGGCTGCGCTG
>NZ_RAVY01000129.1:0-28262 GCF_003611625.1 Corallococcus sp. CA054B | reverse complement strand
AGATATGTATAAGAGACAGGGCCTGGGCGAAGGCGCCCGCGTCCGCGTGCGCACGCAGAACTCCCGCGAGGTGGTGCTGAAGGTCATCGAATCGCGCGAGGACACCGCCATTGCCCGTCTGGGCCGCGGGGAGAACGTGCGCGTGGGCGACACCGCCGTCGTCACCGACGCGTCCGCCACCGCGCGCCTCTTCTTCCCTGAGCCCGGGGTGCCGCGCCTGCGCTACGGCTTCCATGCCCGGCCCTTCCTCGCGCTGGACGCGAGGACGCGCGAGGGGAGGTCCGCTCGCGCGGGCGGCCTGCTGCTGGATGCGTTCATCGCGTGGCGGCCCGGGGACCTGCCCCTGGTGCTGAGCGCGCAGCTGGATCCCGTGGGCTTCGGCCTGGGCACCGGCCTGCGCCACTCGCCGGGCTCCGCGTACGTGGCCGCGGCCTACTCCACCGACTTCCTGGAGGTCGGCATCGGCGCGGGTGCGCTGTTCGGACAGAAGGAGTGCAGCACCCAGTTCGACTACGACCCCAACACCTACGAGCCCATCAATCCCAGGACCGTATGCGACTCCAACGCGGGAGTGTCCTTCCAGCAGGTGCTGCGGCTGGGCGCGCTCGACGGGTTCCACCTCGCGTGGAACTCCGCCATCCTCTCGCGTGACAACCAGTTCCGCTTCGGCTCCGGACGCGGCGAGGTCCAGGTGCCCCTCACGCCCAGCCTCTCGCTCTTCGGCGCGGGCGGCGGCTCGGCGAGCGGATGGAACTTCGGCGAGCTGGGCGTGCGCAGCTTCATCAAGGGCACCGGCGGCTCGGGCACCACCGTGCTCTCCGCCAGCCTGGGCATCGTGTCGCTGTCCGACGGCACCGGAGAGGCCCTCACCGGCCCCTCCATCGCCATCGGCATCGAGCGCCGTCCCTGAGCGTCAGTGGCCGGACGCCATCGACGCGGAGAACTCCTCCGGCACCATGGCTCCGGTGATGGGGAAGTCCTTCGGCGCCCGCTTCCACGCCTTCCCACCCGCCGGGCGGACAGGCCCCCGAGGCAGCTGCCCCAGGCCGATGAGCGTCAGCGACACCAGGCCCAACCCCACGGCCCCCACGGCCAGCTCGTCCATGAGGCCCACCCGACGAAGGCCGCCCACCCCCAGGAGCGGCAGCGCGGCGATGGGCATGGCCACCCACGCCAACCACGTGCGCCAGTTCGCGCGGGCCTGTTGCCTCAGTGCGTCGATTGAAGCCATCGGGGCATCCTTCCGGACAGGGAGGTTGTCCAGGAGGATGGGGATGGACCGGGGTCCAATGAAAGGCCCCCTCGTCGCGCTCGCCTGCCTCCTCACGGGCGGGGCTGGAGTGCCCGTAGCAGTGACGGCGTCCGCGGCCCCCGCGTCAGGCCTTGCGCCGGGTAAAGCCTTCCGCGCGCAGCTTCTTCATCAGCCGGTCCGCGGCGGCCTTCGCCTGCCACTCATGCGCGAAGCGCTTGGAGGACGTGCGCCCCTGAGTCCCCAGTTCGCCCTTGCGGACGTTGAGCACGTTGCGAGCGACCCGCCCCCCTGGAGCCGACCATCCTCGTGTGCATAGAAGAGCACCTCGCCCTTCCCGCCCGCGGGCTTCTTCAGCGCCACCAGGGGCTTCGCGTCCTTGAAGCTCACGTCCACCCAGGCCGCGCGGCGCACGCCCGCATTCAGCCGCTCAGCGCCCGCACGCGCGCCGCGAGGTTCTGCGTGAAGAGCCGGTAGATGTGCAGCGAGGCCGCGTCGTGCGTGGCCAGGAAGTGCTGGAAGCTCTCGCGGGTGATGCGCAGCGCGCGCACCGCCGTCTTCGCGCGCACGTTCGCGGACACGGGGCCGTCCTGCACGAGCGAAATCTCCCCCAGGAACGAGCCCGGCCCCAGCGTGTTGAGGTGCCGCGCGTTGGACTCATTGCCGGAGAAGACGTCCACGGTGCCCTCCAGCAGCACGAGCAGCCCCGTGCCGGGAGAGCCCTTCTCCAGCAGCACCGTGCCCGGCGTGGCCGTCACGGGCCGAGCCAGCCGGTACAGGTCCTTCATGTCCTCCAGCGGCAGCTCGCCGAAGATGGGAATGGCCTTGAGGAAGCGGTAGCCGCTGGCCTCCGGCACGGTCGCGCCCGCGGCCAGCCGCGCGAGGAGCGCCTCCGCCTCCACGTCCAGGCCCATGCGCCGCAACAGCCGCGCCTTCTCCGTCACCAGCACGGGATCCGTGCGCAGGTGATCGGAGCTGCTCAGCGCGTCCGCCAGCACCGCGAGCGCCCGGTGCGTGAAGCCGCCGGCATCCAGCACCTTGCAGGTGCGCAGCACGGCCTCGACGTAGCGGGGGTCCTCCGCGAGCACGCCGCCCAGGGCCTCGGCCTCCGCGTGGGCCTGCCCCAGCTCGTGGTAGAGGTCCGCGGCCTCGAAGGGGCGGCCCAGGCGGACCAGGCAGTGCGCCATGGACTCGCGGGCGCCCAGGCCCCGGTAGACCTCCAGCGCGCGCTCCAGCGCCCCGCCCCGCTCGAAGGCCGCCGCGGCGCGCTCCACCTCGCCCGCGCGCAGGTATGCCTCCGCGGCCGCCACGTGCTGGCCGCCCTGCGCGTACAGGTCCGCCACGGACACGTCGTCGCCGCTGCCGTCCAGGAGCCGGGCCGCGCCCGTGAAGTCACGCGCCCGGCGCAGCACGTCCACCAGCCAGTGGCGCTCCTTCACCGTCCCCTGCGCGGCCTCCTTGCGAAGCCGTTCGCGCTGCGCCGCGCCCAGTTCCTCGTAGAGCTGGGCCGCGCGTTCCGGCTCGCCTTGCGCCGCCAGGGACTGCACCACCTGGAGCGTGCTGCCCCGCAGCGAACCGCCCCGACTGTTGCCCGCCGTATCGCCTGCCATGTCACACGTCCCTTCCCAGGCCCGCCCCGTCGGGGCGGCGCGCCCGGTTCCGCCAGCGCCTGACAAACCAGGAACCCGGGCGTAAAGCCAGTCTCGACCGGCCCCCCCGTGGCCCTGGAGACACCGGGTCCGGTAGGGTCCGGCCATGGTTGTTCCCGTCCTGGCCGGGGTGGCTCCGGACCGTCTCCCTGGGCCCTCGCGCCCGCGCTCCTGGTACCTGGTGGCTCCGTCCGCGGCCCTGCGGCCCGGCCACGCGATGGGCGTTCAGGTGGGTGGCCAGGAGGTGGTGGTGTTCCGCAGCCAGCAGGGCCGGGTCCACGCCCTGTCCGCGCACTGTCCCCACCTGGGGGCCCACCTGAAGCACGGCACCGTCCAGGGAGAGCTGCTGCGCTGTCCGCTGCATCATTGGAGCTTCGACGGAGGAGGCCGCTGCCGGGCCGTACCCGGCCGGAGCGACGTGTCCGCCCTGCCGGGGCCCCGGGCGTGGCCGGTGGAGGAGCGCTTCGGCGGGGTGCTCGTGTTCAACGGCCCCGAGGCGCTGTTTCCCCCACCCGACCTGGAAGGTGGGGAACACGTCTGGAACGTGGGACCTGCGGTGACGGTGGGCTGTCCGTGGCTGCCGCTGGCGGCGAACTCCTTTGACCTGGACCACCTGCGCACGGTGCACCACCGGGAGCTGTGGGACACACCGGCCTGGGAGACCCCGGACCGGTACACCCTGCGGCTGCGCTACACGTCGCGAGTCATCGGCACGGGCGCGAGCGACCGGTTGATGAAGGCGCTGTCGGGCAACCGCATCCGGGTGGAGCTCACGCTGCACGGCGGGACGTTGATCTCGGTGAAGAGCGACCTGGGCCGGGCGCGGGGGCTGCTGCTCGCGAGCCTGACGCCGGTGGCGGAAGGGACGTCGGTGCGGCTCGCCGTCGCGGCCAGGCGGGGTCGGATTCCAGGAGCGGCGGCGCTGGTGCTCGGGGTGTCCAGGTGGCTGTACACGTCGTTCCTGCGCCGGGACCTGTCCGTGCTGGACGGCATGCGCTTCAACATCGCGACGGCGACGGCGGATCCGGTGATGCGCCAGTTGCTCGACTTCGCGGTGGGCCTGCCCGAGGACGGCGACGATGCGCGCCGATGACGCTCCGCCGATTCCCGCCGCGCTCAACGCGGTGCTGCTCGTCGTGGCGATGGGCGCGGGGGCGCTGTGCCTGTGGACGGCGTCCCACGCGGAAGCCCTCTGGGTGCGGCTGGTGGCGGCCGGGATGTTCTCCTACGTGAACAACACGGTGTTCTCGCTGTTGCACGAAGCGACGCACGGGGTGCTGCACCCATCGCGGCGGCTCAACGACGGGCTGGGCCGGCTGGCGGCGACGTTCTTCCCCACGTCGTTCACGTTGCAGCGCGCCTTCCACCTCACGCATCACAGATACAACCGCACGGCGCGCGAGCAGTTCGACTACCTGCACCCGGGCGACCACCGCTTCCTCAAGTATGCGCAGTGGTACGTCATCTTGACCGGCGTCTACTGGCTGTTCGTGCCGCTGGGAGCGCTGGTGTTCGCGCTCGCGCCGGGCCTGCTGCGGAGGCTGCGAGGGCCGGGCACCCGCTACGGAGAGCAGACCGGAGCGGACGCGTACCTGGGGCGGCTGGAGGATGCACCGGGGATGGCCATCCGAGCGGAGGTGTTGGGGATGGTGGCGGTGCAGGCAGGGCTGGCGTACGCGCTGGAGCTGACGCTCGTGGGCTGGGCCCTTTGCTACGCGGCGTTCGCGGTGAACTGGAGCTCGCTCCAGTACGCGGACCACGCATGGTCGCCACTGGACGTGCGCGAAGGCGCATGGGACCTGAAGGTCGCTGCGCCGGTGCGCTGGGTGTTCCTCAACTACCACTACCATCGGGCGCACCATCGGCACCCGCAGGTGCCCTGGCTCTACCTGGGCCGCTACGTGGACGAGAGCGTGCCCCGGCCGTCCTTCCTGGGCATCTGGCTGTCCATGTGGCGCGGACCCCGGCCGTTCCCGGAGCAGCCCAAGTGAGCGCGCCCGATGGGAAGGACGCGAACACGGAGGGCCCCCTCTTCGGCCGGCCCGCGCCGGAGGAACTGAAGCGCACGGGCGCGATGACGCTCGGCTTCGCGCTGTTCTTCCTCGCGGTGTACGGCGGCGCGAGCTGGGTGACGGGCTTCTATTCCGGCGGCCTGCGCGTGGACCTGCCCTTCGAGCAGCACATCCCGTTCATGCCTGGCTGGGCCGCCGTCTACGTCAGCATGGATGTGCTGTCGCTCCTGTCCCTGTTCATCTTCCGGACGTGGAGACAGATGCTCCCCTTCGCGCTGGCGTTGTGCGCGGAGACGGTGCTGGGAGCACTCTGCTTCCTCGTCCTGCCGGTGGAGGTGGCGTGGCCGCCGCGTGCCGTCACCGGAGGCTGGGCATCCATCTTCCAGGCCGCGGACACGATGAACCTGGAGCGCAACTACCTGCCGTCGCTCCACGTCGCCTTCGCCTGCACGGCGGCCCTGGCCTACCGCGAGCGTTCAGGGCCGCTGGCGAGCACCGTCTTCACGCTGTGGGCCCTGGCCATCGCGGCGTCCACGCTGCTCATCCACGAGCACCACCTGGTCGACGTGGTCGCGGGAGCATTGCTCGCCTGGGGCACATGGCGTGTCGTGGCACCCCGGGTCCGGAAGGAAGCATTCCTCGAAGCCGTGCGAGTGGAAGCCCTCTGCGCGAGGGAGATGTACCGCTTCGCGCGCAGGCATCCGCGTTACGGCCTCATCGCGCTCGCGCTGTATCAACAGTCCCTGGGACGCTGGAGCAAGGCGCGAAGAGCGCGAGCGGGGTTCTGCTTCCTCCAGGGGGTGGATGACGTACTGGACGGAGACCGCCCCGTCGAAGGCGAGCCACTGGACGCCATCGACGCGCTCCTGCGAACGCTGGAGACCGGAGCGCCGGGACCCGCGACGGAGTTCCACGACACTGCTGTGTCGCTGGGCCGGGTGTTGCTCGCGGAGCTGACCGACCCTACGGCCCGCGAGCAGGTGCTCGAACTGGTGCGCACGATGCGCCGGGACCGCGAGCGGGTGCGCGATGGGCGCTGGTGGGACGCGGCACCGCTCCAGACCCAACTGGGGAACACCTTCCGGCTGTCCGTGAGCCTGATGCTGCACGTCGCGGATGCACAGGTGCGAGCAGAGGACGCGCCGTCCCTGCTCGCGGCATTGGGTTGGTGCTCCGTGATGCGCGACCTGCGAGAGGACCTGGCGCAGGGTCTCTTCAACGTGCCCGCGGACGTCGCAGCGGAGGTGCGCGCGCAGGGACATGATCCCCAGGACTTCGACTCACTGCTCACGGCGCAAGCCGGACGGTCCTGGGTGCGCGGCGAGTACCACCGAGCCCGCGCGCTGTTGGACCGCTCCGCGAAGGAACTGGCTCAGCTGGAAGGCAGGCAGGGCGTCGCGCTGCTGCGCCTCTTCCACAGGTCGGTGGAAGCCTTCTGGGCCCGGAAGCTGCCGCGTCGCATGCCCTTCCTGCGCGAAGCGCCGGTGCTCGAAATCTCCTGAGTCCTTCACGCACGGTCATCCTCCATGCGCGTGGGGTGAGGTCGCCGAGGATGACGTGGAGCATGCGTTGACGCGAAGCGGACGGAGGCATCTGCTGGACGCATGTCCGACTCCGTCCCTTCCGTTCCCAGCGCCCGTCCGGTGGATGCCTCTGAACGGTTGCCGCTCCTGGACGTGCTGCGCGGCTTCGCGTTGTGGGGCGTCTTCGTGTCGAACAGCTTCGCCTGGTTCAGCGGCCGGGTCCTGATGCCACGAGAGCAGGCCCAGGCACTGGCGGCGCCGCCCTTCGAGGCGGCCGTCGCGGCGCTCTACCACTTCTTCGTGAACCAGAAGTTCGTCACGCTGTTCGCCTTCCTCTTCGGGCTGGGGTTCTCCATCCAGCTGACGCGTGCCGAGTCACGAGGAGCCTCCGTCGTCCCGGTGTATTCACGGCGCCTGCTGGTGTTGCTGGGCATCGGGGTCGTGCATCTCACGGCGCTCTGGGCGGGAGACGTGCTCTCCACCTACGCCCTGCTGGGTTTCGCGTTGCTCCTCTTCCGCAATCGTTCGGACCGGACGCTGCTGGTGTGGGTAGGCCTGTCGGTGGTGGTGGTGCCATTGCTGGTGCCAGCGCTCCTGCACTTCGGTCCCATCCTGCTGCACGGAGCGCAGGCAGCGGCCGACGCCGCGAAGGCCACGGAAGCCATGGAGGCCCAGACACGGGGGCAGTTGCTGTTGGGTCTCAAGAGCGACTCGCTCTGGACGACGCAGGCCGCGAACGCGCACTTCCTCCAGTACATGCTGCCCACGCTGAAGCGGCTGCTGTGGATGATCTTCATCCTGGGCCGGTTCCTGCTCGGGCTGCTCGCGGGCCGGCACCTGTTGCTCCAGGACGTGGAGCGCCACCGCGCCTGGCACCGGAAGATGCTGGGCTGGGGTCTGGTGCTGGGCGTGCTGGGAAATGGCGCGGGAGTGGTGGTGCAGCACCTGCGGCTCGCGGGGGTACTGGACCCATCGAAAGCCCATTGGATGTTCACCTTGTCCGCGATCCAGGAGATGGGCTACCTGAGCCTCGCGGCGGCCTACGTGGCAGCCTTCGCCCTGCTCTTCCAGAAGGAGCGCTGGCGCAGGTGGCTGGGCGTCCTGGCGCCGGTGGGGCGCATGGCGCTCACCAACTACCTGATGCAGACGGTGGTGAGCCTCTGGCTCTACGACGGCTGGGGGTTGGGGCTCATCGGCAAGCTGCCGCCGTCACGCTGCGTGGCGCTGACCCTGCTGGTGTTCGCGCTCCAGATTCCCCTGAGCCGAGCCTGGCTGTCGCGCTTCCGTTTCGGTCCAGCCGAGTGGCTGTGGCGCTCGCTCACCTACGGCCAGCGCCAGCCCATGCGGCTCACGCTCAAGCCGTCGCCGGCCGGCGTCCCCGACGTCCGATGAAGAACCCCGCGCCGAGCGCGGCGACCGCGACCAGGGCGCCAAAGCCCATGGCGGCGTTCTTCACCTTGGTGAGCAGGGGGTTGTCGAACACGTTGGTGGAGTAGTGGAACGCGGCGATGAGCCACCGGTCGCCCTCCTTCACCAAAGTGCAGGTCCACCGCCCATTGACGACGAGGTCCGTGCCGTCATTCAGGATGTAGTGGTCCAGCGACGAGCCATACGCGACGCCCGAGCTGCCATAAAGGCGCGTCAGCGCATCCACGTCGAACTTCGCGGTGACCTTCTTCACGACGCTGTTCGGGCCGCCCAGCATCTCCGCGTAGTACGCGCGGATGGCGTCCTTCCCCACGCGAACGTCGTTGTTCATGGTGGAGAACACGACGTCCGGGTGCAGGTGCGACAGCAGCCGGTCCAGGTCCTGCTTGTTGAGCGCGTCCTCCATGTCCTGCTTGATGGCACGCAACGCCTGATGCGTCGCCTCGTCACCCGAGGCCACCGCCGCCGGAGCCACGGCATCCTGGGCCACCGCCACAACGGGGACCGCGACGAACAGCAACGCCAGGAGACCTACGAGCTGGGTGCGCACCATCGAAGCTCCATGAAGGAAGAGGACGGCGCGCATCCTAAGCAGGTCGCCTGGGGTTCGTTAACAAACCCGTCGATTCAATGGTCCCCGTGAGGACGCGTGCCTCACGAAGCGCGGCGGAGGATCGCGGCGGAGCGCATACGCGGAAGCCAGCATGGGGCCATGGAGGGAGGCCCTACCCGGGCCGTGTCCCTCAAAACCCGTCCGACAGTCGGACAGGTCTCCGCCGCATGGACCCGGGGCCGCACCGGCCCAACAGGGGAGCAACTTCATGCGCGCTCAAACGCCAGCCAACATGGTGCACGGATGGAGGCGCCCGCCCGGGCCCGGTTGCCTCAAAACCTGTCCGACTGTCGGACAGGTTTTTCGCCGCCCGGGCCCAGGGGGCGCGCTCGCCCGGCAAGCGACGCGGAGGGTGGGCCCTGCACGTCCATGTCAGACCCCTGTGATTGGATGGCGATGCTGGGACGAGGAGGGGGAATGGGGATGGGACAGGGAGGACTCGTGGCCTATGTGGAGGCACAAATCGAGCGCGACATCGCGCTGGGACGGCTGCACCCGAGCGGGCAATTCGGCCCCGAAGCGAAGCTGGCGCAGCGCTATGGGGTGTGCCGGGGCACCATCCGCGAGGCACTACGGCGGCTGGCGGCGCGGGGCCTGGTGGTGCAGCACCCCGGACGCAGGACTCGTGCGGTGGCGCTGGATGAGTCGCTGACGCTGGAGAACCTGGGCCTGGCGCTGCATGACGCGCGCAACCCGGACGCCCGGTGGCTCCTGGAGGGCTACTTCAGCCTCAAGCGTCAGGTGCTGGTGGAGCTGCTGGTCGACTGCTGCGCGAGGGCCTCGGACCTCGACCTGGACCGGCTGGGGAGTACGTGCTTCGGGCTTTGGGACGCGGCGCGCTGGGAGCCGGGGGCCACCTGCGCGCAGGTGGAATTCGCGTTGCTGCGGCAGGCGGCCCGGGTGGCGGGCCGTCCCGGGCATGTGCTCCTCGTTCAGTCCCTGCAGCGGGCATTCCTGGAAGGCGCAGCCCAACTGCTGCCGTTCTTGGGCGGAGAGGCGCTGCGCCAGTGGGCCACCTGCGCGAGACAGGCCCTTTCCGAGCGTAACGTGCGGGCGCTTCAGCAGGAGCTGCCGGCGCTGCTGAAGGCTTGCGATGAGCTCGTGCTGAATGCCTTCGCTCCTGCTCCCCAGAAACCTGCGTCCCCAGAGGCCCCATGCGCCCAGGAGGTCCACGTCGGCGCGCCCGTGGCAGCCACTGGCCAGGACGATGCAGTAGAGCCCTCCAGCAGCGAGGAAGGCACCGGCGACCGCCCTACTCCCGCCTCCGCACAAGACGAGACGCGGGAGGCACGCCCCTGCGACGCACCGCTCCGTGTGGAGGAGAGTTCGTTGGGAGGACGTGACGGACGCCCTCCAATCCCTCCTTTGCCCCCGGATAACCCATAGGAGGTATGGCCAAACACAATCCAACGGATTGTAGTCCTGGACGTCGCCAGCCTGTTCTCACCGCTGGCACGGCCCGGGCTCGACGGGTTGCAGGGGGGATACCGTGGACGCGAATCAATTGCTGGAGCTGGTCAAGCGCTATCAGGATTCCAAATCCTTCATCTCCAACGAAGAGACCGCCAAGCTGGCGCTGGTGGTCCCCTTCATCCGGCTGCTTGGCTACGACCCCGGTCTTCCCCGGGAGGTCCGCCTCGAGTACGCGGCGGACTTCGTCCAGGGCGACGGCAAGAAGCTGCCGGACCGCATGGACTTCGCCATCTTCGACCAGACGGGACAGAAGCCCCTCATCGTCATTGAAACCAAGCCCCTGGGCACCGACCTCAAGTCGCGCGCCCAGCAACTGGCCCGCTACCTCTCCCAGCTCCCGGAGCTCCACTTCGGCATCATTACGGATGGGTGCCACTACCTGTTCTTCGGTGACCTGGAGAACCCCAACGTCATGGACCCGGAGCCCTTCTTCACGTTCTCCCTGGAGGACACGAAGTCGGACTGGGCCAAGGTCGCGAAGTTCCTCTCCAAGTTCAGCCGCGAATCCTTCAACGCCACGACGCTCATCACCGACGCGGAGAACAGCCGCTACCGCCAGGGGATGATCGACAAGCTGTCCGCCGCCCTCAAATCGCCCGGCGAGCACGAGGGCTTCCTCAAGTGGCTCACCGAGGACATCTACAAGGGGAAGCGGACGACCGCCGTGATGGAGCGCCTCGCGGAGGTCGCGAAGGAGGCCATCGAGCCCACCCTCCTCCGCGTCATGGGCGATGACTTCCTCGACAAGCTCAAGGAGCGCATCCAGCGTCTGAACGAAGGCACCGAGTCGCCCACCGCCAAGGACGGGGCCAACGTGGTGAAGGCGGACAGCGCGAAGCCTTTCGACACGGAGCCCCGTGCCTCGGGGGACGACAAGACGCGCGTCGCAGTGGAGACCACCGAGGAGGAATTGGCCTTCTTCGGCGTCGTCCGGGACATCTGCACCAAGAATGGCCACGCGGCGGAGGACGTCCTCTACCGGGACACCTCGAACTACTTCAACGTGTCCTTCAAGAGGCCCACGAAGTGGTTCGTGCGGTTCTTCGGCAATGGCAAGCGCAAGTGCATCGCCACCTGGGTCCCTGTCGAGGAGGCGAAGACGCTCGCCGCGGGGTTCGAGGTCGAAGCGTCCCCCGCGGCGTTCGGCGTCAGTCGGGTCTACATCCAGACGATTCCCGAGGTGTGGGCGCTCAAGGCCCTGGTCGCCCGGAGCCTGGAGCTGTCCCTCACCGCCAAGGAGGAGGCCCCCTCGGAGCCCGCGCTCCGGGTGGTCGCCAGCCCGTAGCGGCCCTGCTGCCTCACACCGCTGGCAGCGGCTTCACCGTGAGCCCCTTCGACGCGAGGAACTCCGGGTTGAACACCTTGGAGGCGTAGCGGCTGCCGTGGTCGCACAGGAACGTGACGATGCGCAGGCCCTGGCCCTGGTGCTTGCGCGCCACCTCCCAGGCGGCCCTCACGTTCAGGGCCGCGGAGGTGCCCACCACCAGCGCGTCCTCTCGCGCCAGGTGGTAGAGCATCTCCAGCATGTCCTGGTCCTCCAGGCGCATCGCTTCATCCACGCGCGCCTGCCGGAAGTTCTCCGTCAGCCGCATGATGCCAATGCCTTCCGTGATGGAGCTCCCCGCCGTCTCCATCTTCCCCGTGCGCACCTGGCAGTAGAGCCCCGACCCCGGCGGATCCACCAACACCACGCGCAAGGCCGGGTTCTTCTCCTTCAGGTAGCGGCTCGTCCCGGACAGCGTTCCGCCGCTGCCCACCGACGCCACCAGCACGTCCACCCTGCCCTCCGCCTGCTCCCAGATCTCCGGCCCCGTCGTCTCGTAGTGGAAGTCGCCGTTCGCCGTGTTCTCGAACTGGTTCATCCACGCCCAGCCGTTCGCTTCCGCCAGCACCCGCGCCTGGTGGAAGAAGTGCGAGGGGTTGGAGAACGGCACCGCCGGCACCCGCCGCACCTCCACGCCCATTGCCTCCAGGTACTCGTATTTCTCACGCGCCTGGTTGTCCGGCATCGTCACCACCACGCGGTAGCCGCGCTCGCGCCCCAGGAGTCCCAGGCCAATGCCGGTGTTGCCCGCGGTGCCTTCGACAATCGTGCCACCCGGCTTCAGCAGCCCCGTCCCTTCCGCGCGTTGGATCATCCCCTTGGCGGCCCGGTCCTTGATGCTCCCGCCCGGGTTCATGAACTCCGCCTTGGCGACGATGTCACAGCCCGTCTGACGGCTGAGCGAGCCAATGCGCAACAGCGGCGTGTTCCCCACCGCGTCCCAGAGCGAACCCATTCGTGGCGCCATGTCCGTCCTCCCCCCAACTACAGCTTGCGCATCCGCACGCGGCGGACCTTGTGGTCGTTGCCCTTCACCAGGATGAGCCTCGCCCGTGAGCGCGTGGGCGCGATGTTCTCCGCCAGGTTGGGCCCGTTGATCTCCGCCCACACCGACGCGGCCCGGGCAATGGCCTGCTCGCGCGTCAGTTCGGAGAAGCGCCGGAAGAAGGACCGCTCGTCGCGAAACGCCGTCTCCCACAGTCGCAGGAAGCGCTCCACGTACCAGTGGCGGATGTCCGTCTCGCTCGCGTCCACGTAGATGGAGAAGTCGAAGAAGTCCGACAGGAACGTCTGCGGCAGCCGCCCACCCTCCACCGGCCCCGTCTGCAGGACGTTGAGCCCCTCCAGGATGAGGATGTCCGGCTGCCGGATGGACTGCGCCTCCTCCGGCACGATGTCGTAGACGAGGTGCGAGTACACCGGCGCCGTCACCTCGTCGCGCCCCGCCTTCAGCTCCGCCAGGAAGCGCACCAGCGCGCGCCGGTCATAGCTCTCCGGAAAGCCCTTGCGGTTCATGATGCCCCGCTCGGCGAGCACCCGGTTCGGATAGAGGAACCCGTCCGTCGTCACCAGCGACACCCGGGGATGATCCGGCCAGCGCGCCAGGAGCGCCTGGAGGATGCGCGCCGTCGTGCTCTTGCCCACCGCCACGCTGCCCGCGATGGCGATGATGAACGGCACCTTGCGCACCGAATAGCCCAGGAACGCCTGCTGCGCCGCCCACAGCGACTGCGCCGACGCCACCTGCAGGTGCAAGAGGCGCGACAGCGGCAGGTAGACGTCCTCCACCTCCTGGATGTCCAGCCGGTCCCCCAGGCCTCGCAGCTTCTCCACCTCTTCCGCCGTCAACGTCAGCGGCGTGGAGGCCCGGAGCTCGCGCCACGCGTCGCGGTCCAGGTCGACGTACATCGATGCGGCGCGGGGCTTGGTCACGGACATGCCCCCCAGCTTGAACCAGACCACCCCGGATCCGGCAAGTGAAGGTGACAACAGGTCTTCCCCGTGAGTCTTGACAGCAAGACTTTCCCGCCACCAACGTGCCCGTCCGCATCCCGGTCGCGCCCGACGGACGCGGGGGCGCTCCGCCCTCCTGGAGCCAGTCCCCGCGAGGTCCCCGCGTGTCCACCGTCTCCGCCCCCGCCCTCGTCGCCACGGGGCTGCTGCTCGCCGCGCCCTGCGTCCACGCCCAGGCCGCAGCGCCCGCTTCCGAGCCTCGCGGGGCCGAGGAGCCACCGGTCCTCCACATCTCCGAGGAAGGCTTCACGCTGTCGTCCGCGGACAAGGCCTTCGTGCTCAAGCTGCGCGGCCAGCTCCAGGGCGACGGACGCTTCTACTTCGAGGACACGGACCGCACCGGCACCAACACGTTCCTCATCCGGCGCATGCGCCCCATCCTGGACGGGACGCTCTTCGGCTTCATCGACTTCCGCTTCATGCCGGACTTCGGCGTCGGGCAATCCGTCATCCAGGACGCGTTCATCGACTTCCGTCCAGGGGAATGGGTCCGCCTGCGTGCGGGCCGGTTCAAGACGCCCTTCGGCCTGGAGCTGCTCCAGTCCGACATGGACAACCCCTTCATCGAGCGCTCGCTCACGGTGGACCTGGTCCCCAACCGCGACGAGGGCCTGGAGCTGCACGGCGAGGGCGAAGGCGGCCGGTGGCAGTACTCGCTGGCGGCGGTGAATGGAGACCCCGACGGCGCCAGCACCGACGCCAACCCCGACGACAGCTTCGACCTGGTCGCCCGCGTCTTCGCCCTGCCCTTCAAGGGCCGCGAGCCCTCCTTCCTCCAGGGCCTGGGACTGGGCATCGCGGTGACGCGCGGCCTCCAGTTCGGAAGCACCACCAACACCGGGCTCGCGCCATGGCGCAGCCCGGGCCAGGAGATCATCTTCAGCTACCTCGACAACACGGACACCGGCGAGACGGTGACGGCTCACGGCCAGCACCTGCGGATCACGCCCCAGGGGCACTTCTACTGGGGGCCCTTCGGCCTCCTCGCGGAGTACGTGCGCTCATCTCAAGAGGTGCGGATCGCGGATGCACGCGCGCGGCTGCACCACCACGCGTGGCAGACGTCGGTGTCGTGGGTGTTCGGAGGGAAGGCGTCCTTCGAAGGCGCCCGGCCCACGACGCCCTTCAACCCGAAGACGCTCGAGGGCGGCGCGCTGGAGGTGGCGGCGCGCTACCACGCGCTGGACGTGGACGACGCCACCTTCCCCCGCTTCGCCAACCCCGCGCGCTCCGTGAGCGAGGCGAGGGGCTTCGGCGTCGCCACGACGTTCGCCTTCAACCGGCGCGTGCGCTTCGCCCTGAACTTCCACCGCACGAACTACGTGGGCGGCGCCCCGGATGGCGGCGACCGGGTCCCCGAGAACGTCCTCCTGTCCCGCTTCCAGCTCACGTTCTGAAAACCCCCGCCCGCGAGCCGCGGAACAGTGGGTGACGCCGGGTGTCATCCAGGGCTTCGTCCTGGTGCGTCTTGAAGCGCCCACGTCAGGTGCACGACGCTCCCGCCGCCCGCGTCGGGTGGCCCTTCCCGGGGGCCGCTCCCGCGGACTCCGCCGAGAGGACGCATGCCCGCGAACGTGTTCCCGCAGCACCCGACACCTGTCCGCACCCCGTCCCTGTCGAAGGCGCTCACGCGCGCCGCGCTGCTCGCCCTGCTGGGCCTGGGCGCGCCCGTGGCCGCGCAGCAGCCCCAGGCGCCCATCACGGAGGACGTGCCGCCCCCGGTGCTGCCGCCCCTGCCCGACAGCCGCGTCTACTTCACCACCCTCAACGTGGTCCGCTACAACCCGCTGGGGCTCGAGTCGCAGAACCGGCTCGTCTACCAGAAGCGCCTCGTCGACAGCCCTTCCCTGCTCCTGCGCGACACGTACGCCAGCGCCGGCGCGAGCCTCAGGCTGAGCCCCGCGTTCTTCAAGCTGGGGCCCGTGGTGGAGCTGCAGCCGCTGGCGATCTTCAACGTCCGCGCCGGCTACGAGTACGTCCAGTTCTTCGGCACCTTCGGCAGCGTCCAGTCGTACCCGGACTCCTTCCAGCCCTACGACGACGACCTGCGCAGCGCGACCAGCGACACCGCCTACGGCACCTCCGGGCACCACTTCTTCGTGGAGCCCATGCTCCAGGCAAAGGTGAAGTCCCTGGCGCTGCGCTCGAAGCTGGCCATCGAGTACTGGAACTTGTCGCTGCGCGACGGCGGCACGCGAGGCACGTTCTACGACCCGACGCTGGACACGCTGGTGCCCGGCAAGGGCTGGGTGCTCGCCAACGACACGGACCTCCTCTGGCTGGCCGGACAGTGGACGCTGGGCGCCCGGCTCTCCGCGGTGTGGCCCCGCTACGACGAAGACTCCAGCGCGGTGGAGCCGCTGCCCGGACGAACGCTTCCCACCAACTCGCATGTCCGCGTGGGCCCGCTCGTCGCGTATGCCTTCGACACGAAGCCGGGCGGCCTCATGAGCAAGCCCACCGTGGTGGTCATGGCCGGCTGGTACCTCAAACATGAGAACCGCATGAACGCCATGCCCTACCTGCTGGGCGGCTTCTCCTTCACCACGGAGCTGCTCTCCGGCCGCTGACCGCGCCCCCTCGGACTGTCCAGGGGCCCAAGCCCACCTGCCCTCCAGGGCAGTGTGCCGGGGTCCGGGTCGTTCCTAACTCGCCCTGTCTGTCTTTGGGGACAGCAGGGGGACACATGGGAACGACTCGCAGGGGGATGGGCTGGCGGCTTCTTTGGAGCGTCGTGGCGGCGGTGACGCTCGGAGCGTGCAGTCCCATGGAGGCGCCCGAGCCGTCCCCCCGGACGCAGGAGGCGGGGCTCGCGGGAGGTGACTTCGTCTGGGTGAAGCACCTGGGCTCCCCCCGGTTCGACCAGGCCCACGCGGTGGCCTTCGACCGCGACGGCAACATCCTCGCGCTGTTCCTCTATCAAGGCAGCGTGAACCTGGGCGCGGGCCCCGTCGGCTCCGGGAACCCGGACAGCTTTGGCTTCGCGGTGGCGAAGTACACGACGGCCGGCGCGCTCTTGTGGACCCGCGCCTACGAGGGCGTGCTGCCCCCGGGCGGACAGAACTTCGTCGACGCGGTGGCGCTCACGGTGGACCGCGAGCGCAGCGTCCTCATCGCGGGGAGCTCGAACGAGCCCATCGACCTGGGTGGGGGACTCCAACCGGCGGGCGCCTTCCTGCTGAAGCTGCGCAAGACGGGGCAGTTCCAGTGGGCCCGGCACTTCACGGGCAGCATCTCTCCCCAGGACCTGGTCACCGACTCGCAGGACGGCATCGCCATGACGGGCAACGCCTTCCGCACGGTGGACTTCGGCCTGGGGCCCAACTCCTCGCAGGTGACGGACGTCGTGACCGCCTTCCTCACGAAGTTCAATGCCGCCGGCACCCCGCAGTGGACCCTGAGGGAACAGCAGGACCTGAGCAGTGGTGCCAGCGTCGCGGTGGATGAAACGGATGCCTTCTACTTCGCGGGCATCCGGTATCCCGACCCGGAGGTCTGGAAGGTGGCCCCCTCGGGCACGGTGGTCTGGACCCGGCCGCTGGTGGGCGCGTCGGGAGGGGCCGCGGGCATCGCCGTGCACGGCAACCGCGTGGTGGTGGGGGGCCAGTTCAGCAGCGCCTTCACGTTCCGGGGCCAGACGATTTCGCCCCCGGTCTCGGGCGGCGGCGGATTCCTCGTCGCGTGGACCCGGGCCGGCGAGGAGCGCTGGGCGCGCGGCTATCCGCAAGCCGTGGGCGCGGTCGCCATGGCCGAGGACGACGCCGTGGTCGTGGGCGGCGCCTCCACCGCGCCGGACTCGGCCTCCGGCTACACGCTCTTCACCGCGAGGCTGGAGCGCATCGAGGGTCAGCAGCAGTGGCGGCACACGTACAGCTCGACCGGACGCCCGTTCTTCACGGATGTGGCGGTGAACAAGCAGGGCGCGTTCGTGGGGATCGGCTACTTCTCCGGCACCCTTCAGCTCGGAAGGAGCCTGGTCTCGCGCGGCTTCGAAGACGACTTCCTCTTCAAGGGGTCGACGGCGCCCTGACCGTCATCCGAAGCCCTGGGCGCGCAGCACCGCGCCCAGCGGCACGGTGCCCGCGCGGTACGCGTCGAACCACCGCGCGGCCTCCTCCGGCGTGGGCTGCGTCCACCGCCATCTCCCAGGCCCCCCCCCTGCCTCGCAGCGGATCAACGACGTGAGCAGCTGCTCCGCGTGGGTGAACTCCAGCTGCTCCAGCAGCAGCGGGTTCTGGCTGGTGACGAAGGCCTGCCTTTGCCCCAAGTCCCGCACGCACGCGCGCACCAGGTCCGGGTGCAGGCCGTCCGCCAGCTCGTCCGCGATGACGAAGGCCTCGTGCACGTCCAGGTAGTAGAGGAAGGACAACAGCCGCTTCTGGCCATGGCCCAGCTGCTCCTGCGTGAGCGGCGTGCCGTCCGGCCGCACGAACGCGAAGCGGAAGCCGCTGAAGCCCATCCGTCCGCCCTGGGACAGCGGCGTCGTCTCCGTCACGTCCACCGTGAGCGTGCCGGAAGCAAACCCCGCCAGCGTCACGAAGCGCGCGAGGAAGCCCTGGGGCAGCGCATCGTGGCGCAGGAGCAGGGACGGGGGCACGGGCTCGCGCTCCACCTGTTCGCGCAGCCAGCCCGGCATCCACGTGGGCAGCGCCATCAGCCCCAGCGGAAACAGTTCCTCACCACGCTGCTCCATCGCATAGCGGATGGCGCCAATGCGCTCGAACATGCCCAGCGCTTCATCGAAGCGAGGCGGCGCCAGCAGGAACGTCTCCCGGAGCAGGTCCTTCAGCCGGTCCTTCACGCCGCGCTCCAGGTACTGCGCGGCCATGAAGAGCAGCGTCCACACGGACCGATCCAACACCGACCAATGCATGCGCTTGGAAAAGCCCGCCGCGCCCGCCACCTCACACGCGAAGCCCGTGGCGCTGGCGCGCATGACGAGCCGCGCGTCCTCCGCCGCGTCCCACCGCACCGTCGCCACGATGGAGGGCATCAGCCCGTGCGCCAACGCCGCCGGAGGCAGCGCCAGGGCGTCACCCGGCCCTCCTTCTCCGGCCGTGGCGGGCAGCGCCGCGGGCGGCTCGTTGCGCACGGCCACGTCCACGGTCAGCGCGTCGAAGCGCAGCGCGTAGTCCAGCGCGAACGGCTCCCGCAGCAGGCCGGAGAAGTCCGAGCACAGCACCGCGGACACCAGCTCCAGCAGCGTCGTGCGCCCGCTGCCCGTCGCGCCCACCACCACGTTCAAGGCAGGGCCGAACGTCAGCACCGTGTCCGGCGCGAGCCCGCGGTAGTGATGGACGTGCAGGCGGGTCAGCTTCATGGCGTCCGGCCCTCCCCTTGCCTTGGACCGCCGTCAGCGTAGGCCCTTCGCCAGCTGATGCGCGAGCCGGTGCAGCAGCTCCGTGTTCTCCGTCTCCGCAGCCTTGAGCTTGGGCAGCTGCGCCTTCAGCGCCGCCACGTCCTTGCCCCGGGTCACCAGGTCCTCCTCCTCCAGCTCCAGCCAGCGCCCCAGCTCCTGCGCCGTCAGCTCCAGGTGGAACTGGAAGCCATACGACCGCCCCAGACGGAAGGCCTGCTGCGTGTACCGATCCGTGGACGCGAGCAGCGTCGCGCCGGGCACCGGCGTGTATGTGTCCCCGTGCCAGTGCGCCACCGCCGTGCGCGGCTTCCCCCCCGCCATCACCGGGTCCTTGAGCGCATCCTGCGTCCAGCGCACCGGCCCCACGCCCACCTCGAAGCCGTTCTTCCCTGGTGACACCGTCGCGCCCGCCGCCGCCGCCAACAGTTGCGCACCCAGACACACGCCCACGCACGCGCGGTCGTTCGCCAGCCGCTCTCCCAGCAACGCCAGCTCGTCATTCAGGAACGGATGGGCGTCCGCCTCGTACACACCCATGGGCCCACCCATCACCACCACCAGCGGCGCGTCCACGTCCTCGCGCTTCACCGTCCGGAAGCGCCGCACCAGCGTGAAGCCCGCCGCCTCCAGCGCCGGCGCCAGGAGGCCTGGCCCTTCGTGCTCCTCGTGCTCGAACACCACCGCGCGCATTTTCCGCCACCCCTTCCCTGTGTCTTTGTTTGTGCCACACGCAATGCGTGCCGCGTGAAGACTAACGCTCCATGCCACGGCTGGCCGCGACGCGGCGTGAACCCGGATAGTCGGTAGGCATTTATTTCACAGTATTTCGTGCCATCATCAGCGGGCCCGGTTTCCCCTATAAGCATGCATCCCCGGGCATTCCCCTTGGGTGTTCCGTCGCGTCGTTTCCGAAAGGAAGTTCCTCGTGAGCAAGAGCCTTCGCGGTTTCAAGTGGCTGATGGGCACGGTGGTCGGCGTCTCCCTGCTGAGCGGTTGCGGCGCTCCTCCGGCGGAGGGTGAGCCCACTCCGACCGAGGCCACGGAGCAGGCCCAGGGCGCCCTGACGGCGCAGGTCACCGCGGGCAAGGCCTCCATGGCCGCCAGCGAGCGCGTGGCGGTGGAGGTGACGCTGACGAACACCTCCTCCGCGCCGGTGACCCTCTACAAGTGGGACGCGCCGGGCGAGGGCCTCAACGAGGGCCGCCTGTCGGTGTCCCGCGACGGCCAGCCGGTGGAGTACACGGGCGCGCACTTCAAGCGCGTGCAGGGCCGCGCCGAGGACCTCATCACCCTGGCCCCCGGCCAGAGCATCTCCGGCCCGGTCGTCGTGTCGGACGCGTACGACCTGTCCGTCTCCGGCACGTACACCATCCGCTACGAGCTGGAGGCGCGCGAGGGCGTGGCGGCGCTGTCGTCCAACTCGGTCAGCCTCTTCATCGAGGGCCGCCGCACCAGCCGCGATGGCGCCGAGGCAATGGGCACGGTGACGGCGCAGGGCCTGTCCTACTCCGGGGCCTGCACCAGCTCCGAGCAGACCACCATCACCAACGCGTTCAACAGCGCGAAGACCTACGCCAACAACTCGTACACGTACCTGAGCGGAACGCCGTCCGCGACCAGCCGCTACACCACCTGGTTCGGCACGTACTCCAGCAGCGGCTGGAACGAGATCAAGACGCATTTCAACAACATCAAGAACGCGTTCGCGTCCGCCAACGTCGTCGTGGACTGCAGCTGCAACGACAGCGGGACGTACGCGTACGTGTACCCGGCCTCGCCGTACAAGATCTACGTGTGCGGCGCCTTCTGGAGCGCCCCCAACACGGGCACGGATTCGCGCGCGGGCACGCTGGTCCACGAGATGAGCCACTTCAACGTCGTGGCCGGCACGGACGACTGGGCCTACGGCCAGACGGCCGCGAAGAACCTGGCGAAGTCCAACCCCACGCGCGCGCGCAACAACGCGGACAGCCACGAATACTTCACGGAGAACAACCCCTCGCTGCCGTAAGGTGACGCGGGACCGTTGACTTCGGGGCGCGGGCCACCTGGGCTCGCGCCCCTTTTCTTTTCGCCGCACGAACACAAGGAGCGTCACGTGATGGGCCTGGGACGAAAGAACCTCGCATGGCTCGCGGTGCTGACCGCCGCCGGTGTCACCGCCTGTAGCTCGAAGCCCGCGGAAGCCCCCGCGCAACAGCAAGCCCCCGTCGCCGCGACGCCGCCTCCCGCCGCCGAGCCCACGAAGGAGCCCGCCGCCGTGACGACCCCGAAGCTGGAGTGCGCCCTCAGCGTCCCCTCGAAGGCGAAGGTCGGCGAGCCCATTGAAGTCCTCTTCAAGCTCACCAACCGCTCGGAGTCTCCCGTCTGGGTGCTCAGGTGGCAGACGCCGCTGGAGGGCATCCTGGGCACCGTGTTCCAGGTGACCCGCGACGGCGAGGAGGTCCCGTACCAGGGCCCCATGGTGAAGCGCGCCGCCCCGTCCGCGGACAGCTACACGGCCATCGCTCCGGGCGCCTCGGTGGAGAACACCGTGGAGGTGACGCAGGCCTGGGACTTCAAGAAGCCGGGCACCTACCGCATCACCTTCCGCGACGCGCTGATGGACGTGGCCACGCGCAAGGAGGACGCCCCCCGGCTGAGCGGCGACTACCAGTCCACCCCGGTGGCGTGCGCTCCCGTGGACGTCACGGTCGCCGCGCGCTGAGGGGAGCCGTGAGGCGGTAGGGGGCGCCTCCAGGATTTCCCCGGAAGCAGGAGGGGCATGCAGGCACGGTCCCCCTCCTCAGCCGGGCCCGGGCGCGATACACCTGGGCCCACCATGGCGGACACCCCCACGATGAACATCCCGACGGTCGACCTGCTGGACCTGGCCTCGGGTGAACCGGCGCGCCTGGAGCGCGCCGCGGCGGCCCTGCGCGAGGCCTTCGGCGTCTTCGGCCTCGTGTTCGTGAAGAACCACGGCGTGGACGCGCCGGCGCTGGAGCGCTTCTACGACGCGTTCTCCGCCTTCGTGGCCCGCCCGGACGCCCAGAAGCGCCCCCTGGGACGCGCGGACCTCTGGTACCAGCGCGGCTGGACGCCTCCCAACACGGAGGTCGCCGTCGCCAGCAACGGGCAGCCGGACTTCAAGGAGTGCTACTTCGCGGCGCCCACGCCCACGGACGCGCAGTCCGCCATGGAGTTCCCGGAGCTGTACCCGGAGAACATCTGGCCGGACGACGCGCCGCCCTACTTCCAGGAGGGGCTGCTCACCATGGGCACCGCGCTGCACGAGGCCGGCCTCAAGCTCCTGCGCGGCGCGGCCCTGGCGCTGAACCTGCCGCAGGACACCTTCACCGCCGCGTGCGAGAAGGCGCCCCACGTCACGCGCGCGCTCCAGTACCTGCCGCTGGGCCCCACCCAGGTGAACACCGGCATCCTCTGGGGCGAGGAGCACACCGACTTCAACCTGCTGACGCTCTTGCCCGGAGGCAGGTTCCTCGACCCGGAGGGCCGCCCCGCGCCGAAGCCGGATGACCAGAGCGGCCTGTACCTGCGCACGCGCGCGACGCCGGACGCGCCCAACGGCCAGATGGTGCGCGGCACCGCGCCCGCGGGCTGCATCGTGGCGCAGGTGGGCCAGCAGCTGGAGATCCTCACGGGCGGCACGTTCCTCGCCACGCCGCACGTCATCACCGCGCCGGGCGTGCCGGGGTGGCAGCGCCAGTCCGCCGCGCACTTCATGCACGTGCACACCAGCCAGGTGCTCTTCCCGCTGCCCGGCTTCCGCACGCCGGAGGCGGTGGCCAACTACGCGCCGCCGGTGCTCGCGGGCACGTACGACATCAAGACGCTGGTGGACATCGGCCTCGCGCCGCCCGCCGCGCTCGACAAGCTGGGCTACCGCCACTACGACCGGCTGAACCGGATGCGCGCGACCTCATAAGGCACGCCGGGGCCCGAGCGCCCCTTGTGGCTGGCGGAGGGGGACGGGCTGCGTTACAGCGCAGCCACCTCCATGGCAGATACCCCCTCCGGCCTCGCTGCTTCCGTCTTCCGTCACCGCGACTTCCGGCTGTACCAGGTCGCCCGTCTGTGCGCGGTGCTCGCGGCGCAGATCGAGTCGGTGGCCATCGGCTGGCAGGTGTACGAAATCACCGGGAGCGCGCTCGCGCTGGGCTACACGGGCCTGGCCCAGTTCGTCCCCTTCCTCGCCTTCAGCCTGCTGGGCGGACAGGTGGCGGACCGCTACGACCGCCGCCGCATCCTGGCCATCTGTCAGGGCGTGATGCTGGTGTGCAGCCTGCTGCTGCTGTCCTTCACGCTGGGCCACATCACGGACGTGCGGTTCGTCTACGGCGTGCTGGTGCTGTTCGGCACCGCGCGCGCCTTCTACGCGCCCGCGGGCTCCGCGCTCACGCCCTACCTGGTGCCGCCGGAGGAGCTGACGCGCGCGGTGGCGGTGAACTCCACCACGTGGCAGGTGGCCACCATCGCCGGCCCCGCCGTGGGCGGCCTGCTCTACGGGTGGCTGGGCGGCACGGGCGTCTACCTCACGTCCGCATCGCTGTGCGCGCTCACCATCGTGTGGATCCTCTCGCTCAAGGTGCGCACCGGCAGCGCGTCGCGCGAGCCCATCTCGCTGACGACGCTCGTCGCGGGCCTGCGCTTCGTGCGCCAGAAGCGGCTGCTCCTGGGCAGCCTCACCCTGGACCTCTTCGCGGTGCTCCTGGGCGGCGCGGTGGCGCTGTTGCCCATCTACGCGCGCGACGTGCTGCAGACCGGCCCGTGGGGCCTGGGCCTCTTGCGCAGCGCTCCGGCCGCGGGCGCGGCGGTGGTGGCGGTGCTGCTCGCGTTCCGTCCGCTGGGCGGCCACGCCGGGTGGAAGATGTTCGGCGCGGTGGCGGTGTTCGGCGCGGCCACGCTGGTGTTCGGCCTGAGCAGGTCCCTGCCCCTGTCGCTCGCGGCGCTCGCCGTTGGCGGGGCGGCGGACATGGTGAGCGTGGTGGTGCGCCACACGCTGGAGCTGGTCTCCACGCCGGACGACATGCGCGGCCGCGTGGGCGCGGTGAACATGATGTGCATCGGCGCCTCCAACGAGCTGGGCGAGTTCCGCGCGGGCTCGCTCGCGGAAGCCCTGGGCGCCGTGCACGCGGTGGTGATTGGCGCCGTGGGGACGCTCGTCGTCGTGGGGCTCTGGGCCTGGCTCTTCCCGGAGCTGCGCAACGTGGACCGGCTGGAGTCCGCCGCGCACCGCCCGCACCGCCCCGAACAGGACGCCACCGAGTCCGCGCCCTCCGTCTGAGGCCTCCCGGGCGCCAGGTGAAGACCATGGCTCGCGAAGGTTTGACGCCGGGTGAGGCGGCTGTTGCCTGGGGGGCCACCTGTCGACAGGGCTTGTAGCCAGGAAGGACACAGCTGGGGCGCGCCGGCCCCCACCTCCAGAGGAGGGCCGCCGGTGGTATGGTCCGTGCTTGGACCCTCGTCCCATGGCGTACTACTTCCACGTGCTGGCACTCTGCGTAGGGGCCTCTCTGTGCCTCGTGTTGGGCCGGGCGCTCTTCGAGCCTGACGAGCCCGTGCCGGCCCCTGTCCCTGCCCAGCCGGCCCCAGGCTCTCCCCGGGTGGTCCGCATGGACGCCGGCCACCACCCTCGCAAGTAGGGCCCCACGCGGGGGCGCCCCCGCGCGATGATGCGCGCCGACCGTGAGCGCGACCGGCTCCTTCCTTCTCTTCCTGCTGCTCTGGGCGGTGCTCCTCGTGGGGGTGCTGTCCATCGTCGTCTCCACGCTGCGCACCGGCACGCCGCCCATGCCCAGCTCGCCCCGGGTGCGGCGGGCGCTCCTGGCCATGATCCCGGAGGACACCCGGGGCACCGTGCTGGATCTGGGCTCGGGCTGGGGCGACGTGGCCTTCAACCTGGCGGACCACTGCCCCCAGGCGCGCGTCGTCGCGTACGAGCTGTCCTGGCTGCCGTGGCTCTTCAGCCGGCTGCGCCAGCGGCTCTTCCCCCGCGGAAACCTCACGCTGCTCCACAGGGACTTCTTCGCCGCGTCCTTCCAGGACGCGACCTGCGTCGTCTGCTACCTGTCCCCGGGCATCATGACGCGCCTGGCGCCCCGCTTCGCGGCCGAGCTGCCAGAAGGCGCCCGCATCATCAGCCACACCTTCGGGCTGCGCGGCTGGACGCCCGTGCGCAGCGTGCGGCTCCAGGACCTCTACCGCACGCCTGTCTACCTCTACGAAGTGCCGCCCCGCGCGCCGCCCCGTGAGTAGAGTCTCCGCCCGTCCACCCCTTCTCGAAGAGAACCGCCCGCGATGAGTGACTTCCAGTTCCAGGACATGCTGCCGCTTGGCAAGGACGAGACGCCCTACCGCCTCCTCACGAAGGAAGGCATCTCCACGTTCGAGGCCGGCGGACGCAGCTTCCTCCAGGTGGAGCCGGAGGCGCTCACGCTGCTCACCCGCGAGGCCATGCGGGACATCTCGCACCTGCTCCGGCCCGGCCACCTCCAGCAGCTCAACAACATCCTCAAGGACCCGGAGGCGTCGTCCAACGACAGGTTCGTGGCGCTGGAGCTGCTCAAGAACGCGAACATCGCCGCGGGCGGCGTGCTGCCCTCCTGCCAGGACACCGGCACCGCCATCGTGATGGGCAAGAAGGGCCAGTACGTCCTCACCCGCGGCGGCGACGAGGCGGCCATCTCCAAGGGCGTGTTCGACACGTACCTCACGGCCAACCTGCGCTACTCGCAGATGGCGCCGCTGGACATGTACAAGGAGGTCAACACGGGCAACAACCTGCCCGCGCAGATCGAGCTCTACGCGACCGACGGAGACGCCTACAAGTTCCTCTTCATGGCCAAGGGCGGCGGCTCCGCGAACAAGAGCTACCTCTTCCAGGAGACGAAGGCCGTCCTCAACCCGCAGAGCCTGCTCGCGTTCCTGGAGCAGAAGATCCGCTCGCTGGGCACCGCCGCGTGCCCGCCGTACCACCTGGCCATCGTGGTGGGCGGCACGTCCGCGGAGTTCGCGCTGAAGACGGCGAAGTACGCCTCCGCGCGCTATCTTGATTCGCTGCCCACCAGCGGCAACGCGCTGGGCCGGGGCTTCCGCGACGTGGAGCTGGAGCAGGAGGTGCTCAAGCTCACGCAGCGCACCGGCATTGGCGCGCAGTTCGGCGGCAAGTACTTCTGCCACGACGTGCGTGTCATCCGCCTGCCCCGCCACGGCGCGTCCTGCCCGGTGGCCATCGCCGTGTCGTGCTCGGCGGACCGCCAGGCGCTGGGCAAGATTACCCGCGACGGCGTCTTCCTGGAGGCGCTGGAGACGGACCCCGCGAAGTACCTGCCGGAGACGACGGACACGGACCTGTCCGGCGACGTGGTGAAGCTGGACTTGAACCGCCCCATGAGCGACCTGCGCGCGGAGCTGTCGCGCTACCCCATCAAGACGCGCCTGTCGCTGTCCGGCTCGCTGGTGGTGGCGCGCGACATCGCGCACGCGAAAATCAAGGAGCGGCTGGACCGGGGCGAGGGCATGCCCCAGTACCTCAAGGACCACATGGTCTACTACGCGGGCCCGGCGAAGACGCCGGAGGGCTACGCGTCCGGCTCCTTCGGCCCCACCACCGCGGGCCGCATGGACGCGTACGTGGATCAGTTCCAGGCGGAGGGCGGCAGCTTCGTGATGCTCGCCAAGGGCAACCGCTCGCCGGCCGTCACGGAGGCCTGCAAGAAGCACGGCGGCTTCTACCTGGGCTCCATCGGCGGTCCGGCCGCGCGCCTGGCGCAGGACTGCATCAAGAAGGTGGAGGTGCTGGAGTACGCCGAGCTGGGCATGGAGGCCGTGTGGAAGATCGACGTGGTCGACTTCCCGGCCTTCATCGTCGTGGATGACAAGGGCAACGACTTCTTCGCGAACATCAACAAGCCGTCCGCGAAGAAGTAGGCCGCTTGCGTCACCTTCCGGCGCGCGCGCTTCAGTCGAACTCGAGCGCGCGCTGGAAGTCCGCCGGGTTGGAGGCCGCGCTCTGCGCCGTCTCCAGGGTGATGTCGCCCGCGCGGTACAGCTGCGTCAGGTGCTGATCGAAGGACTGCATGCCGAACATGTCGCGGCCCTTCTCGATGACGTCCTTCAGCTCCGCGGCGCGGTCGTCCCGGATGTACTGCTCCACCGTCTTCGTCTGCACCATGATCTCCAGCGCCACCGTGCGGCCCTTGCCGGTGGCCCTGGGCAAGAGGCGCTGGGAGACGGTCGCCTTGAGCGAGTCCGCCAGGCGCATGCGCACCATGGTCTGCTCCTCCGCGGGGAACACCGACACCAGGCGGTTGATGGTGCGCGACGCGTCCGTGGTGTGCACCGTGGACAGCACCAGGTGGCCCGTCTCCGACGCCTTCAGCGCGATGTCGATGGTCTCCGTGTCGCGCATCTCGCCCACCAGGATGACGTCCGGGTCCTGACGCAGCGCCGCTCTGAGCGCGATGGCGAAGTTCGCCGTGTCCGGGCCAATCTCGCGCTGGGAGATGGAGGACTTCACGTTCTTGTAGATGAACTCGATGGGGTCCTCGATGGTGAGGATGTGCAGGCTCTCCGTGTGGTTGATGTGGTTGATCATCGACGCCAGCGTGGAGCTCTTGCCGGACCCCGTGGCCCCCGTCACCAGCACCAACCCGCGCTCGTTGCCCGCGATCGTCTTCAGCACCTGCGGCAGGCCCAGCCCGTCGATGCTGGGAATCTCATCCGGGATGATGCGCAGGATGCAGGCGAGCGAGCCGCGCTGCCGGTAGATGTTCACCCGGAAACGCGCCACGCCCGGAAGGCTGTAGGACGAGTCGCATTCCTGCACACTGTCCACCTGCGCCTTCATCAGCGGATCGTTCATCACGTGCATCGCCACCTGCTTCGTGTGATCCGCTTGAAGCTTTTCCATCTTCAACGGCCGCAACACGCCGTTCACCCGGTAGATGGGCGGATCCCCAGGACGGAAGTGGATGTCCGAAGCCCCGTTCTGGACGCCAACGGTGAGCAGCTTGTTCAAGGTGTTCAGGTCCAGGTAATCCCTCTCACTTCACGAATGGAGCGGAGGATTCTAGGAGAAGGGCACCCGCGCGCTCCATGGTTGCAATGTGGGAAGCATTCCCCAGCCTCACTGTACTAAGTTTTCCCGCAAATCAAGGAATGCGAGTACCCCGGGGGATGAAGGAACTGTCCTCGACTGCTCACCAGTGGCCGTCTTCCTGCCCAAGCGGCCCGGATGCCCTGCCCCAAATCCGTGGCGAACATCCGGGCATGAACGCACAAACCGAGCAGGCCCCCCACTACGAAGAGCTGTCTTCCGCTGACTACGCCGCACTGGAGGTGTGGGATCCCACCCAGGTGGTGATTACGCCGCGCATGGCGGCCCGGCTGTGGCTTCAGACGAGCCTGCGGCTGACCCGCGCGCAGAAGGAGCTGCACGACGCCATCTTCGCCAACGACCTCAGTGAAGCGGCGAAGGACCGCTATGCCGAGGCCCGCGCTGAGCTGGACTCGGCGGAGGCGTGGGCCCTGCACGTGGCCCGCAACATCCCGCGCCACCGGTAGTCGGACGTACCACCACCTCCCCCCCGGACGTGGCACACGGGTGGCGCGGGAT
>NZ_RAVY01000128.1:0-29095 GCF_003611625.1 Corallococcus sp. CA054B | reverse complement strand
GCCAAGTCCCTGGTGCCGCTCAATCCGGCGGACATGCTGGGGTCGGCGGCGGTGCTCATGTCGCGTGATTCCTTCCGTAGATGATGCGCAGCCCCTCCAGGGTGAGGAACTCATCCACCTCCTGGATGGCCTTCGATTCACTGGCCACCAGCGGGGCCAGGCCCCCGGTGGCCACCACTTTCGCGGAGAAGCCCATCTCCGCCTCCATCCGCGCGCACATGCCGTCCACCATGCTCACGTAGCCGTGGACCAGGCCGGCCTGCATGGAGTGCACGGTGTTGCGGCCCACCACGTGCGGCGGGCGCGCGAACTCGACGCGGGGCAGCTTGGAGGCGTTCTGGAACAGAGCCTCCATGGAGATGTTGATGCCGGGGCAGATGGCGCCGCCCAGGTACTCGCCCTTGGGCGTCACCGCGTCCAGCGTCGTCGCGGTGCCGAAGTCCACCACGATGAGGCCGCGGCGGTGCTTCTCGTAGGCGGCGACGGCGTTGACGATGCGGTCCGCGCCCACCTCGCGCGGGTTGTCGTAGAGGATGGGCATGCCCGTCTTCACGCCCGGACCCACGAACATGGGGCGCATCTTGAAGTAGCGCTCGCTCATCTTCTCCAGGATGAACTGGAGCGGCGGCACCACGCTGGACACCGCCACGGCCTTCACCAGGTTCGCGTCGATGCCGCTCCACGCGAAGAGCTGGCGCACGAGGATGCCGTACTCGTCCGCGCTCCGGCGCGCGCTCGTCTCCAGGCGCCAGTGGTCCAGGAGCCGCCGGCCCTCGTACACGCCCAGGACGGTGTTGGTGTTGCCGACGTCGATGGCCAGGAGCATCAGGGGCGCACTCTAGCGCTGGGGACGCAGCTGCTCCACGTCCCCCGCCAGCACGCGCTCCACGCGGCCGTCCGCCGTGCGCACCATCAGGGCGCCCGTGGGGTCGATGTCCTCCGCGAACCCCTCCCAGTCCCCCCGGTCCGTCCGCACCCGGACCTGGACCCCCAGGGTGCTGGAGAGCGCCTTCCAGCGGGTGCGCACCGCGTCGAAGCCGGTGGCCAGGTACGTGTCCAGCCAGGTCTCCAGCCGGTTCCACAGGGCCGCGGCGAAGGGCGCGCGCGCCGCAGGCCGCCCCAGCGCCAGGGCGAGCGACGTGGCCGTGGCGCGCAGCTCGTCGGGGAAGTGCTCCTCGCCCGCGTTGAGGTTCACCCCCACGCCCACGATGACGAAGTGCACGCGCTCGGGTTCGGCGGACAGCTCCGTGAGGATGCCGGCCACCTTCCTGCCGGAAATCTGGACGTCGTTGGGCCACTTGATGGCGGCGTCCGCGCCCGCGTCGCGCAGCGTCTCCGCCAGGGCCACGGCGGCCACCAGCGTGAGCTCCGGCGCGCGCTGCGGGGGCAGCTCCGGGCGCAGGATGGCGGAGAAGTACAGGTTGAGGTTCGGCGGCGACACCCAGGCGCGGCCCCGGCGCCCCTTCCCCGCCGTCTGCTGCTCGGCCACCACCACCGTGCCGTGCACGGCGCCGTCCTGGGCCAGCCGGAAGGCCGCCGCGTTGGTGGAGCCGATGGTGTCGTGGTGGTGCAGCACGCGGCCCACCGCGCGCGTGGCGAGCAGCGGGTGGACCTCCAGCGCGAAGAGCCTGTCCGGCCTGCCCATCAGCCGGTAGCCCTTCGCGGGCACGGCTTCGATGCGGTAGCCCTTCAGCCGCAGGGCCTCCACGTGCTTCCACACCGCCGTGCGCGACAGGCCCAGCCGGTTGGACAGCGCCTCACCGGAGATGAAGCCCTCCCCGCCTTCCGCGAGGAAGTTCAGGATGCGCGCGTCCTGCGTGAGCTCGTTCGTCGTCTCCACGCTTCAGTTGGGAGCGGGCGCGGCGGCATCCGCCTTGTAGGAGATGAGCTCCAGCTCCGTCTGCGGCACGCGCTTGCCCTCGTGCTCCGTGGCCACGTCCACGCGGACCAGGCCCACGCCCGCGGCGAAGGTCATCGTGTTGACGAGCGTGGTCTGCCCATCCACCTTGTTGCGCCCCTCCACGCTCACGCAGTTGGGGAACGAGCCCGCGGGCACCTTGCAGGCGAAGCCCACCTGCACCAGTTGGTAGCGCTCCGTGGAGGACACGGACACGACGTTGTTCCAGCCGCGCCCGGCCTCCAGCGGGCCGCGCAGCAGGTAGCGCTTGGGGTCGCGCAGGCCGAAGGCGTCCACCGTGAGCTGGCCGCCCTGGTTGTCCACGAAGTAGCCGTCCTGCTCCTTGACGATCTCCACCGTGACGGGTTTGTCGTCGCGCCCGTCAATCCGGTACGTCCACGCGTTGCCCACGGCCAGCGGGTAGTACTGGGCAATGGACTCGGGCGAGGGGCGCGTGTCCGACTCGACGCGCTTCGCGCAGCCGGAACCCACGAGCGTGGAGGCCAGGAGGGCCAGGCCCCCCACCATCGACAGCGATTGCTTCATCATGCGCTAGGGGTCCGCGTGGCTCTGGCCACGCGCCTCCGCGGTTGCGTGGTTGCGTGATGCGTAGAGCGTGTCCAGCGCCTGCTGCGCGGCGGCCTGGACCGACGGCGTGTCGTGGCCCTGGGCCACCGTGTACAGGTACGCCTCCGCCTCCGGGCCGCCAATCTCGCCCACCGCGAAGACGATCTCCTGCAGGAAGCCCGAGTCCCGGCCGCGCGCCAGGTCGATGAGCGCCGGCACCGCGCTCTTGGCCTTCATCTCCGCCAGCGCGCCGATGGTGCGGCGCACCTGCTCCGCGTCGCTGGTGTCCTTGAGGCGCTCAATCAGGAGCGGCGCGGCGGCCGGGTGCTTTCGCTCGGCCAGCGTGCGCAGGGCGAACTCACGGATGCGCGAGTCGGAGGCCTGGAGGTCCGCCACCAGCGCCTCGTCCGCGCGCTCCAACGCGGCGAGCTGCAGCACCGCGGACTCCGTCACCTGCCGCAGCACGCTCTCCAGCGCGCTGCGCATCGCGGCCCGCCGCCCCTCCGCCGAGTCCACCTCCACCGCCGCCTCGCCCAGGCCCACGACCTCGTAGCGCTGGGGCATGTTGCCGCCAAAGCGCTCCAGGGACAGGTTGGCGCCCACCTCCGCGTAGCTGTGCGGGTTGCCGTCCTTCAGCACCTCGCGGGTGAAGGGCACCTCCAGCGACAGCCTCCAGGGGCGGGCCTTCTTGGGGGACTCGTCGGCCACCACCACGAAGCGGCCGGAGGACTCCAGCGCGTCATCGAACAGGTCCCGCACGCCTTCCGGGCCGAAACCCAGGAGGGCGTTGTCCCGCAGGGTGGTCCCGGAGAGCTCCACCGGCGCCACCGGATAGCGCGGGGCCTGCGAGCGGCAGGCCCCGAAGAACAGCACGCAGGAGGTTAGCAGCAGGGCCGGCTTCATGGCCCCCACAGGCTAACACTCCCGCGTCCACCGCACCCGATTCCGTGCGGGGGATCAGCCTTCCTTGTTGCCCTCGGACGAACCGTCCGTCCCAGGGGACACCGGCGCCTCGTGTACCTCGCGGGCCTCGCGGACTTCCGCGGGCTGCGAGGACTCTTCGGCGGGAGCCTCTTCCGGAGGCAGCGCCTGCGCGGCGACCGGGGTCACCGCGTCGGACGCGGCTTCGGCCCGGGCCCGCGCGGCCTCGTCGGACTCCGGCGAGGCCTGCACCGCTTCGCCCGCCTGCCAGGCGTTGCCCACGGCGGGCGGCACGGCGGCGGTCTCCCCGTTCGCGGGGCTGGCCTCCGTCGTCACGGGCAGGGACTCACCCGCGAGCGCGACCGTCTCGCCGGTGACGCTGCCACCCGGAGACGGCGCGGCGATGCCACCGGAGGACTCCACGCCCTCACCGGACGCACCCACCGTGGCGGTGTCGGCCGCGATGCCCCCCGAGGACTCCGTGCCCTCACCGGCGGCGACAGCGGCCACCGTGGTGGCACCGGCCTCACCTGCGCTGGCGGCCTCACCTGCGGGAGCGCCGGCTTCACCCGCGGGCGTGCCCTCCGCTCCGCGCGAGCCACGGCCGCGACGGCCCCGGCGGCGGCGGCGGCGGCGCTTGCGGTCGGAGGCGCTGCCTTCGGCGGCACCGGCCTCGGCGCCCTCCTTGGCTCCACCCACGAAGGCGCTGGCGGCCTCCAGGTCCTCGTCCTCACCCTCGTCGTCGCCCTCCTCGGACTCGTCCTCCTCCGACGCGGGCGTGAACCCGGCGGCGGCCGGCGGCGCGGGGGCCACCGGCGAGTCCTTGGCCTCGGCGCCCTCGGCACCGGCCCTGGCAGCGTCGCGGGCCTCGGCGCGTTCGCGCTGACGGTCGCGGCGGCGCTCGGAGCGCTCCTGACGGTCGCCCCGCTCGGGACGCTCCGCGCGCTCCGGCTTCTCGGTGGTGGCGGCGACATCGACCTCGCCACCGCCCTCCTCGCGGGCCTGCTTCTCGCTCTTGCGCTCCTCGCGGCGGCGCTGGGCCTCCTCGGCGTCCAGCTTCGCGGCCTCGAAGAAGCGCTCGTCGATGTCGTACAGCTCCACCTGGGTGACGGTGACGGCGGTCTTCGCCTCCAGGAACTTCTCACCCAGGGCGTCACCGCACCACAGCATCACCAGCGAGCCATTGGCCTGCGCTTCCGAGCGCGCGTCGCCGCGCACTTCACCCGCGCTCACCAGCAGGCCCACCTGCGCCGAGTAGTGGCCCAGGTCGCGCCGCAGTTCCTGCACCGTCTTGCGGTCGATGCCCGGCATGCCCTTGAGCATGCGGACCGCGTAGCGCAGCTCCACGCTGCCCTCGCGCTTGCGCGCGGTGAGCAGGGGGCCTTCCTTGGAGCGCTTGGCGACCTTCAGCTCGCGGAAGCCCAGCCCGTGCATCATCTTCACCACGGACTTCTCGAAGGTGCCCACGTCCGCGTCGCCCAGGCGCTTGCGCAGCCCGCGAGCCACCGCCCGGCGCGCGTCCTTGAGGGCCGTGCGCGCGGTGGTGATGAGGGCCTCGTCCACCAGGGGCTCCCCGGCGGCGGCGGGCTTGCCCAGCACCGGGCGGCCCCCCCTCCAGCGGGATGCCCAGGGCCTGCGCGAAGGCGGCCTGGAGCTCCAGGGGCGGCGCCTCGCTCGGCGCGCCCGCGCGCTCCAGGGACACCTCGCCGGTCTCCTGGTTGAAGGCGTACTGGGGCCGGCGGCCCGCGTCGATGCGGCGCTGGTTGTCCTCCAGCAGGGCGGTGAGCACCGCCTCCACCGTGGTCTCCTCCGCGCACAGCTCCTTGGCCTTGGCGCGCTCGATGAGCTGATCCGTGCGCAGCCCGGCTTCCGCCTCGCTGAGGATCTCGAACACCACCTCCGGCAGCGGCGGGAAGCGCTTGCGGCGACCCGCACGCTCCTCGTCGCCCTCGTCACGGCGGCGCTTGCGCTCCGTGCCACGACCCGACGCACGGACGTTGTCCGTGCGGGGCTCCGGGTGACGCTCCACCGGCCGCAGCGGAGGCAACTCCTCCTCCGGATGCGGCTCCATCACGCCCGTCTGTGCAAGTGCCTCGACGTCCTCGGAGAGCGACCAGTCCGTCAAAGCGAAGGTATCCTTCGCCGTGACAATCACCTTGCGATCCCGCGTCCGTCGCGCCATGGCGGCCAGTCGCGACAGCATCGTCACTTCCGGCGTCTTACCAATGTGGGACAGCAGGCTCAGCTGGATGGACTTCTCCGTGATCTCAAGGAAATGCAGGGGGCGACCTTCGCTCTCCAGTACACGGAGCGCGGCCTCGTAAAATGTCATCGAGTATTCCCCAAGAATTCCGAACGGTTACAAAAATGTAGGTCCGTATGGGCGGCGGATGCTAGCCACCGCTAAACTGGCTTGTCAACGAACGTCAATGACCCGTCTTCGCATCGGACACCATTGGAAGCGCGAACCGTCAGCCTCCCCGCTCGATTCCATCGCGCTGGAGCTGGACGGCGTGAACCTGCTGTCCGGGGCGGTGGAGGAGCCCCTGGCGGAGGTCGTCCCCGCCCTGGTGGAGGCGGTGGCGGCCCTGCACGCGGGGAAGCGGCGGCTGGCGCAGGTGTCCCTGACGGAGGCGCACCTGGAGCTGGTGTTGCGGCGCGTCGGACCGGACATCGAGCTGTCGGTGGCGAGCCTCGCCCGGCCCGCCCACCTGTTGCGCCCGCCCATCCGGGTGGACGCCGAGGAGCTGACGAAGGCCACCCGCCAGAGTGGCCAGAGATTCCTCCAGGACGTGACGAAGCTCGCGCCCAAGGCCCTGTCGGCCACGGCCGCCCGGAAGCTGGGCGAGGCGCTCCAGGGCCTGGGCAAGGCCGCCCCGCATGCGGAAGAAAAGCCCGTTCCCCCCACCCCGCTGCGGATTGAACCCGTCTCCGTGCCGGGGTTCGGCTTCGAGCTGAAGGACATCTCCCCCGCCTCGCGCGAGGCGCCGTCGAAGGGCACCTCCGGGGCGCTGGCGCCGCTCCTGGGCGCGGGCGAGGTGTGGCTGGCGCTGCCGGGACGTCCGCAGGCGTGGCGTGCGCCGGGGCCGCCATTCCTCACGGTGCTGGAGCTGTCCCGGCAGGCCGTGGAGCTGGCGCGGGCCGTGGAGCTGGGCGAGGCCCGCTTCGAGTTCGAGCCCGCGGGCGTGCGCCCCCGCCTGACGCTGGACCTGCCCGGACGGCGGGCGAAGCTGGGGCCCACCGGCACGTGGTTCGAGCTGGAGCCCAAGGCGCTGCTGTCCGCCCTCTTCCATCTGGGGGAGGCGCTGGGACTGGCGTTCGCGGAGGCGCACCGGGTCCAGGTCTCCAACCCGTACCTCGTGGAGCTGGCGGAGCGCTGCCGCGAGGGCCTGTCGCACCTGCGAGGCGCCCACAAGCCGCCCGAGGCGGAAGGTGAAGCGCGCGAGCGAAGGAGTCCCCCGGCGCGCGGCGAGTCCCGTCCGCTGAAGGTGCCCGGGAAGCTGCGACGGCTGCGCTTCGAGAAGCTCTGGGAGCAGCGCGGCCTGGAGGAGCCGGAGGAGGCGCGGCTGCTCCTGGGCCGGCACGGGCCGGTGTACTGCGCACCGGGGCTGGCGGGCGCGTTCTCGCGCAAGGACGGCGCGCTCTTGTGGCGGCGGGCCGCGTCGCTGGGCGTGGCGGCGTCCGCGGATGGCCACGCGGTGGCGGCGGACGACACGCGCGTGTACGGCTTCACCGGCCGGGGCTCGGGCGCGCGGTGGCTGCATGATCATGACGGCATCCCGCTGGGGCCGCTGCTCTTGCGCCAGGACGGGCTGCTCTTGACGCTGTCGGAGGACCGCACGGCGGTGGCCTTCGCGGAGGCCACGGGCCGCGAGGTGTGGCGCCTGGCCCCGCCGCGCACGCAGCGCGGGTGGATGGCCACGCAGGGACACCGGGCGCTCTTGTCCACGGACTCGGGCTACCTGTACGGCCTGGACCTGGAGGACGGTCAGGTGCGCTACCGGCTGCGCTCGCCCCTGCCCTTCCATGGGGCTCCGGTGGCGTGGGGCCGGCGCTTCCTGGCGCTGCTGGGGCGCGGCTCGCATCACGCGCTGCTGCTGGCGGACGCGCACACCGGCGAGGCGCAGTGGACGTTCGAGCCGGACCTCCTCCTGCCCTCCACGCCGCTGCCGGTGGGCCAGCGGGTGCTCCTGGCCGGGATGCGTGAGCAGGACGGGTTCCTGGTGTGCCTGGACGCGCGCGGACGCAAGGTCTGGGAGCGCGCGCTGCACCTGGGGCCCGGGCCCTATGCACTGGCGCCGCTGCCGCGCGCGGTGGTGGTGACGAGCGCGTCCGGTGCCGCCGCTCGCGTGGCGCTGAACGGACAGGTGGACTGGCGGGTGGGAGCGGCCGGTGAGCCGCTGATCACCGCGCTGCCGGCGCGCACCGCCCGCGACGTGACGCTCATCGCGGGAGAGGTGGTGCGCGCGGTGGATCCTCGCGGCGGTCAGGTGCTCGCGGAGGTGAGCGCGGGGGTGGGGCTCGTCGCGCTCCAGGCCGACGTGCGCCTCAACCTGTACTTCCTGGACGACGCCGGCACGCTGTCCGCGTACCGGCTGGGGTCGCACTTCGCCGTCGTGAAGTGAGCCCTACTCGCCCTTCTTGGCGGAGGCCTTGGCCGGGTCGATCTCCTCCTCCGGCCGCTCCTCCTGCGTGGCGCCTTCCCACGTCTCGTTGGCGCCCAGCTTCCACTCGGACGGCACGTCCAGCTTCCACGCGTAGGTGGCGTTGGCGTTGCCACCGGACGCCGCGTGCGACGCGACGTTGATGGTCATCTCCAGCTTCGCCACCTCCGCGGGCAGCAGGTCCAGGTCGTAGTGGCCCAGCAGCATCTGCGGGGGGAACCCGGCGATGAGGCGCTCGGGGTAGTCGATCTTCATCGACGGGTCGCCGCCGCGCATCTCGCCCAGCAGCTTGCCCTTCGCGTCGGTGAGCTTCCACACCGTGTCGAACGCGGCGCTGGTGACCATCTTCTTCACCTTGCCCTCGTCCTTCTCCACGCGCTGCGCGCCCCAGAGCACCAGCTGCAGGCGGATCTGCGGCTTGCCCATCACCATCACCACGTCGTTGGACACCACGTCCAGGCGCATGCCCTTGTCCGTGGCGCTCAGCACCGGCCGGTAGCGGCCCTCGTGCAGGGCGTCGAACTGCTTGCGCGCGTACTCGTAGAAGGCCTTGCGATCCGTCGCGCGGTTGTCCTTCTTCTCACCGCCCGACTCCGCGCGCTGCTCCAGCTCCGCCAGGTAGCTGTCGAACTTCTTGTTTCCTCCGAAGCGGTCCAGGTGCGCTTCGACGTCGTCGAAGTACGCCTTGAAGAAGGACTTCAGCTCGTCCTTGTAGGAAGCCTCATCCGGGTTGGAGCGCATCCAGCCCACGCGCTCCATGTAGACGGACTGGATGCGGCGGAAGTCCGCGTCCCGCTCCGCCTCGGTGGCCCGCGCGGAGGCGGTGCGGTGACTCGCCACCGCGGCGACGATCACCAGGGCGATGACAACGATGATTCCGAAGTAGCGCTTCAAGCGACAGGCTCCTGTGCGTACGGGCAGGCAATGATATGAGCCCCATCATCGTGCCCCAGGCCGAGGGAATCCAACTGTTCACCGTGCCCCTTCCGCTGGAGGAAGGGGACCTGCTGGGAAGCCCCCAGATTGCCTGGCAGGCCTATGGGAAACCGTCAGATGGCAAAGCGGTGGTGGTGCTGCACGACCTGTCCCATTCCCATCAGGCCTTGAGCACGGAAGTGAACGGTGCGTACCAACCTTCGGGCTGGGGGCGGGAGCTGATCGGCCCGGGCAAGGCGCTGGATCCGGACGTGACGCCGGTCATCGTGCCCAACCTGCTGGGCAGCCCGTTTGGCTCCACGTCGCCGCTGACGCCGGATCCGCACAGCGGGAGGCCGTGGGGCACGGCGCTGCCGCCGCTCACCGTGCTGGACATGGCGCGCGGCGTGTCCGCGCTGCTGCGGGCCCTGGGGCTCACGCGCGTGCGGGCGGTGGTGGGGATTGGCCTGGGCGGGCTGGTGGCGCTGCGGCTGGCGGCGCTGTTCCCGGAGCTGGCGGACGGCGTGGTGGTGCTGGGCGCGGCGCGGGCGCTGCCGGAGGGGCTGCGCGAGAAGCTGGGCCTCACGTCGCAGGTGCTGCGCATGGCGCCCGACAACGAGGACACCCCGCCCCTGCGCGAGCGCGCCCCGAACCGGACGCTGGCGCGGCTGCGCCTGGACTACCTCAAGCTGCTCTACGGACGCGACCACCTGGGCAGCGCGTATCCGGACAGCGCGGCGGCGCAGGCGGCGCTGGAGGCGGAGGCCGCGTCGTTCGCGGACACGTTCGATCCGGTCGCGTGGTCGATGCTCTGCTCCGCGTACGCGGGCTGCGACCTGACGGAGACGTTCTCGAAGATCCGCGCGCGGGTGCTGCTGCTCGCGGGCGCGACGGACGCGCTGGCTCCGGCGGGCCGCGTGCGGGACACCTACCACCAGCTGACGGCGGCGGGGGTGCAGGCGCGGTTCGTGGAGCTACAGGGGCCGGGGGACCACGGAACCCTGCTGTCGGACGCGCACCGGCTGAAGGGGCCGGTGCAGGACTTCCTGCGCTGGCTGCGCGGCTAGCTAACGCTGCGACTGGTGCTGCGTGGCGAGCCGCGCCCGGAGCGCGCCCACCAGCATCCCGATGGCGATGTCGTTGTTGCCGCCGTGCGGGATGATGATGTCCGCGTGGTGCTTGGACGGCTCCACGAAGCCCATGTGCATGGGGCGCACGTGGCGCAGGTACTGGCCCACCACGTGGTCGAAGTCGCGGCCGCGGTCCTTGATGTCGCGGGTGAGGCGGCGAAGGATGCGCAGGTCGTCGTCCGCGTCGACGTAGATCTTCACGTCCATCTCGTCGCGCACTTCCTTCATGTGCAGCACGAGGATGCCCTCGATGAGGACGATGTCTCCGGGGTCCACGCGTTGCGTGTGCGGCTGACGGCCGGACGTAACGAAGTCGTAGACGGGCTTCTGGATGGCCTGGCCCTGCTTGAGCGCGCGCAGGTGGCTGACCAGCAGCTCCGTGTCGAACGCGTCGGGGTGGTCGAAGTTCACCTCCCGCCGCTCTTCGAGGGACATGTCCTTCAGGTCCCGGTAGTACGAATCCTGATCAATGAAGGCGACCCGGCAGTCGGCGAGAGCCTCACGCACCTTGCGGGCCACCGTGGTCTTGCCGGACGCGGTGCCGCCCGCGATGCCAACGACGAGGGGTGACGACATGCGGCGGGCACTACCCCACCAGACAGGTGGGCGCAAGGATCCGTTGACCGGCCGACAGTGGCCTCCCTTATGCCCTCCGCAAGAGCCCGCGCGCCTGCCCTTCCGCGAGCAGCCAGGCAGGCACGGCCTCCACCGGGAGCGGCCCGTCCGCGAGCCCCTGGAGCCCCGAGGCCACCTCCGGGGGCAGCGTCAGGACCTCGAAGCCCGTCCCCTTCCGGCGGATGGCGAAGCGCCACGGGCCCGGACCCGGCCGGGCCGCCACCTGCGCCAGGGCCTCCAGGCCGGACACCTCCAGCGACCCGCAGGCCCACGCACGGCCGGTGAGATGCCGCCGCAACGCCCGTGCGGCGAACACCAGCTCCGTCAGGTCGGCGGGAAAGGCGCCCAGGCGGACGTCCTCGGCCAGCGCCACCTGGCCCGGGGCCGGGGCCGGCGGCGCCTGGAGGAAGGCGTGGGGCAGCATCATCTCCAGGGACAGCGTGGCGGCCACGCCGTCCGACGGCGCGGCCATCACGCGCTTGCGCGCCCAGGACGCGAACGCGTGGGACAGGGACTTGCCCAGCCCGTCGAAGAGGCCGCGGTACTCGCGCGAGCGGGTGAAGGACTCCAGCCCCTCCGGCGTCGCCGCGAGCAGCAGGCGCGTGAGGGGCCAGTCCTTGTCCAGCTGCTCCGCCACGACCGCCAGCCGGAAGTCCCGGTCCGCGCGCGTGCCCTCGGGGTCCTCGTCCTCCGTGGCCGGGGTGACGCCGTGGCCCGCGTCGAACAGCGTCCACGGGCGGCTGTCCCCGCTCAGCGCGGGCACGGGCTCACGCGACGCGGGGATGTCGATGGGGGCGCGGGACTCCTTCGGGACGAGCGCGCGCAGCCGCCTCAGCGACGCGAGCGCCACCTCCGGCGGATGGCCGTCGCCCTCGAAGGTGACGGCGCGCAGGCGCGAGCAGCGCGGGAGCACCTCCGCCAGCAGCTCGAACAGCTCCTCGCGCACGGGCTGCGTGTGGTCATCCACGTAGAAGGTCCGCCCTCCCCTGCGCGTCACCACGCCGCCCGCGATGTGGATCTCCACGACCTGATCCATCGGGAACCCATCCAGCCCCGCGCGCAGCGGCAGGCCCGCGGACAGCTGGTGGCTGAAGAGGTGGCCCAGGTCCAGGAGCAGCGGCAGGCCCGTGCGCGCGTGCAGCTTCGCCATGAAGTCCAGCGCGTGCAGGCCGCCGCGCGTGGCGAGCACCGCGGGGTTCTCAATCACCAGCGGGACGCTCAAGCCCGCCTGGATGTGGAGCGCGTGCGCCGCGCTGTCCCGCACGCCCGCTTCGTTGAACGGGGGCGTGACGTAGAGGTAGCCCGGGAAGGGCTGGCCGCCCGCGTGCCACCAGCCCACGTCGTTGCCCACCCACGGGCTGCCCACCGCGCGCGCGTGCGCATCCAGCTCCGCGAGCGCCGACGCGGGCTCCAGCTCCGGGCCCCACAGGTTCAGGTGCACGGGATGGAAGAGGACGGGCACGTCCGCACGGCGGCGCCACATCTCCGGGAAGAGCGTGGCCTGGGCCCTCGCCTCCTCCAGCGCGATGGGCGCGCTGTACTCCACGAAGTCGAAGAGACCGGGCGAGGCGTCGAGCAGCCGGTACGGATGCGGCACGTCCGAGGCGCTCAGGTTGCTGCTCAGCCCCAGCCCCATCCAGGGCAGTGACCACGAATCCGATGCAGGGCGCGTCATGGGCACACCCTAACCAGCCCGGCTCCGGGTGGCGCTAGCCTTGTGTGGCCGGCCGCTCCAGGCGCACGTCCTGGACCGTCAGCACCCTGCCGTCCGCGGCGCGAACCTCCAGCGGCTTCACCGGCTGCCCGTGCGCCTTGTCGAGCACCCGCGTCCGGGGCTCGCCCGACTCGAAGCAGTGCTCCTGTCCCCACTGGCCCAGCGCGACCAGGATGGGAAAGAGGCTCCGCCCCTTCTCCGTCAGCACGTACTCCTGCCAGGCGCTGCCGTCCGAGGCCGGCTGCGTTTCGAGGATGCCGTGGTCCACCAGGTGCTTCAGGCGCTGGGCCAGGATGTTCTTCGCCACGCCCAGGCTCTTCTGGAACTCGCCGAAGCGGCGCAGGCCGTACTGCGCATCGCGCACGATGAGCAGCGACCACCAGTCCCCGATGACGTCCAGGGACCGGGCCACCGGGCACACCGCCCCCTCCATGCTCGTCCGCTTCATCCCCGCCTCCTTCCAGAGGGACTTCCCACAACTGGTTGCATAACGAAACCGGGCCTTTTATTCATCCGGCAATTGGTTTCATCATGAAACCACTCAAACAGGAGGCAGTCGGATGCGGCTCAAGGGAAAGACGGCGCTGATCACGGGCGGTAACAGTGGCATCGGGCTGGCGACGGCGCGGCTGTTCGTGGCGGAGGGGGCTCGGGTGGCCATCACCGGACGCAACCGGGAGACGCTGGGCGCGGCGGTGAAGGAGCTGGGCGCGAACGTGCTGGCGGTGCAGGCGGACGCCACGGATCCGGCGGCGCTGGAGCGCGCGGTGGCGGCGACGGTGGAGCGCTTTGGCGGGCTGGACATCGTGTTCGCCAACGCGGGGGTCGCGGCGCAGACGCCCGTGGGCAAGACGTCGCATGAAGCGTTCACGTCGGTGCTCCAGACCAACGTCACCGGCGTGTTCTTCACGGTGCAGGCCGCGGCGGCGCACCTGAAGCCCGGCGCGTCGGTCATCCTCACCAGCTCCGTGCACAGCGAGCTGGGGATGCCGGGGTACTCCGCCTATGCCGCGAGCAAGGGCGCGCTGAAGGCGATGGGCAGCGTGCTGGCGGCGGAGCTCGCCCCCAAGGGCATCCGCGTCAACGTCGTGTCCCCTGGCGCGACGAACACGCCCATCTGGGAGAAGAACGCGCCCACGCCGGAGGCCTTCGCGAAGATGGAGCGCGGCATGTCCGCCACCATTCCCATGGGACGCATGGGCAGGCCGGAGGAGATCGCGAAGACGGTGCTCTTCCTCGCCTCCGACGACGCGTCCTACGTGAGCGGGCAGGATCTGTTCGTTGACGGTGGCGTCAACGGCGCGGCGCTGGGTGCGCCCTTGTTCCGCGCGCCCCCGGCGATTTGATACCGCCGGTCCCCTCTTCCCCGGAGCCTTCTGATGACCTCCTCCCTCAAGCCCACCGCGGTCGTCGTGGGCGTCGGCGCTGAACAGGGCCTGGGCGCGGCCCTGTGCCGGAAGTTCGCCTCGGAAGGCCACCACGTGCTCGCCGCGGGGCGCACGCGGGAGAAGTTGGATCGCGTGGTCGCGGGGCTCACGACCTCCGGTGGCAGTGGCGAGGCGGTGGTCGCGGACGCGACGCGGGAGGCGGACGTCGCGCGGCTGTTCGACCGCGCCCTGGCTCCGGGAGCGGGCTTCGCCCCCGTGGACCTGGTCGTGTTCAACGCCGGCAACAACCGGCAGGTGCCCTTCCGCGACCTGGACGCCGCGACGCGTGGACACAGGAAGTGGACCTGCGGCCGTTCAAGGAGTCGTTCTAGGGCCTCAGCTTTCTGAAGACGCCTCAGGTTTCCGAGCACGTGGACACGCTCGCCGGACGGGGGTTCCAGAGGGGCATGGCGATGGCATCGCTGTTGCTCTGCTCGCGGGATACCTCGACCTACTGGAGCAGGCGTCCATGAACACGAACCGATTGCGGCACCTCTTCTCTCGCGCGCTGCGGACCTCGCTCGCGACGCCGCTGGTGCTCGCGGGTTGCGGCACCGGCCACACGGACCTGCGGGGCTACTCGGCCATCGAGTGCTCGCCGCAGAGACTTCCCGCCATCGACGACCTGAGCGCCCAACCGGCACCGGACTCCATCGAGCTGCGTCAAATCACGAGCTACGACATCGAGGCCCCGGCGCTCTACGAGACCCGGGACTCCACGGGACAGGCGTGCGCGACCGCCACCGACCCGGGCGCGTGTCGGACCGCGTTGGAGGAAGCACGCCCTCATGACGGCTTCTTCGCCACCTGCACCCTCCTCTGCACGAAGTACTTCCTGGCGACGACGCGCGGCGACGAGGTGAAGACCTGGACGTCGCTGCAGGAGCTCAAGGCGCTGCTGGGCAACGTGGAGACCCGGCAGGACGCGGCGCTCGTGGCCTTCGCGTCGGGCTACGAGCTGGCCTGCGGCGATCTGGAGCGGGGAGCGGTGAAGCGCAACCCGGATGGGAGCTACAACATCGTGGGCACGAGGGGCTTCGCGTGCGGCGAGGGCTCGGACCTCACGCAGCACGTGGTCCGGGTGTCCACCAACGGCGACGTCACGGAGGTGGAGAAGCATGTACTGGAGAAAGGCACGGGCACCTGCGCCGTGGGCCGCCGGCCCGTGGGACTGGAGGGCACGGCTGCGGGAGGCTGCCAGGACACGCTGGGACAGCACTTCGCACAGACGGCGCACCTGGAGGCCGCGTCCATCCACGCCTTCTTGAGGCTGCGTGAGGAGCTGGCCCTGCACGGCGCGGAGGCAGCCCTCCAGGACGCGGCGCTCGCGAGCGCCGTGGATGAAGTCCTGCACGCGGAGCTGACGGGACGGCTCGCGCGCCGTTACGGGGCCACGCCTCCGCCACCCGCCGTCGCCGCCGTGCCGCCGCGACCGCTGGCCGACGTGGCGCTCGACAACGCCGTGGAGGGATGCGTGCGCGAGACGTACGGCGCGCTGGTGGCCCATCACCAGGCGCTGCACGCGCGCGACGCCGAGGTGCGTGAGGCCATGGCCCGCATCGCCGAGGACGAGACGCGGCACGCGGGCCTGTCGTGGGACATCGACCGGTGGGCGCGCTCACGGCTGTCCGCGCCAGAGCAGGCAGCGCTGCGCGAGGCCCAGAAGCGCGCGGTGGCCCTGCTGCGCGCGGAGGTCGCGGCGCCGCTCGACCCAGCGCTCGTCACGGAGGCGGGACTGCCCACGCCCGAGGTCGCGCTGGCGCTGCTCGACACGCTGGAGCAGGAGCTCTGGGCCTGATCAGCCCTGCGGCTTGTTCCGGGTCGCGGCCTCGCGCGCGGCCTGGAGCGTGTCGTCCACCGCGGCCTCCACCGCGTCGCTGACCAGCTCCGGCGCGGAGGTGCGCCAGCGCTCCAGCGCCGCCTCATGCATCGCCTCCGGGTCCTGGAGCTTCGCGTCCGTCTCCGGAGCGACCTCCGCGATGCAGTCCGGACACACGCCTTCGAGCGCCCGCGACCACACCTCCAGGTGCGTGGTGATGAGCACGCCCTCCATCGCCAGGGCCTCGCGCAGGCCCCGTTGTCCCGCGCCGCGCATCTGCGCGCCGTGCACGCGGTCCAGCATCGTGCGCATCCAGGAGGCCACCGCCTCTGGTTTCGGACAGGTCTGCCTGCCACAGACCCGGCAGGTTGTCTGCCAGGACTGGCCTTCCATGGGAGTCATCGCGACCCACTCCTCGCACCCGGGTTGCGCCCTCGCTTTAGCAGGGCCCCTCCCCTCGCGCACGTAGACGTGAGCCGCTCCTAATGCGGAGAATCCGACTTCCTGGACCCTTCTGGAGAACCCTCATGTCGCGAGCCGAGATCGACGAGTCGCATGCGCAGTTCCGTGGAGCCTGGAGGCTCATGACGCTCGGCCTGCCCCGTGGCGAGGTCGTGGAGCGCGCGGACGTGTTCATCACCGCGGGCCATGTCACGTGGTCGCTGATGAACATGGCGTTCCTCAACCGGCCGGCGGAGACGGAGGCGGAGCTGATGCGCGCGGTGGACTCGGCCGCGAGCTACTTCGCGCAGGGACCGCACGGGTGGGCCTTCACGCTGACGCCGGAGTGGCTGGCGCCGGGGCTGAGGGAGCAGGCGGACGCCCTGCTCGCCTCGCGGGGGCTCAAGCCGGGGATGGCCACGACGGGCATGGTGGCGGACCGGCTGCTGGAGCCGGTGCGGCCCCTGCCGCCGCTCGACCTGCGGCCGGTGCGCGACACCTGGGGCTACAACGCCGTCGCGGACGTGAACGCCGCCAGCTACGACACACCCCAGGAGCTGGGGCGTGAAGCCCTGGCCGCCCCCGGCATCTTCGGCCCCGAGAGCCGGGCCTTCGTCGGCTGCCACGACGGCGCGCCGTCGACGAGCACGGTGGCGCTGCGCGTGGACGGCATCGTCTACATCGCGCTGGTGGCGACGCTCGCGGAGCACCGCCGCAAGAGCGCCGCGGAGACGGTGCTCCGGCGCGCGCTGGAGGAGGCGAAGCACGCGTGGGGGCTGGAGCGCACGGTGCTGCATGCCACGGAGGCCGGCGCGCCCGTCTACCGCCGCATGGGCTACCGGGACGTGGCGCCGTTCGTCTCGTACTTCGCGCCTCCCAAGGGAGCATGAATTCCGGGAGTTGAGCGCTGACCTCGCGCGTCAACCCCGCGCGAGGGCGTCCCAAGGGTCGTCCACTCAACGCCGCATGAATCCCACCGCGGGGGCTGGGGTTTGGACCTGGGCCCCCGCTGTCTAGCTTGGGCGGCCAGCCCCCCAACCCTGGACTCCCACCTTGGCGAATCCCTTTCGCACCGACGTGCGCCGCTCCACCGCCGCGCTCCTCGGCGCGCTCCTCGTCCTGGCCTCCGCCTCCGCCCAGGCGCAGTCCGCGCCCACGCCGCTGGAGGACAACCGCACCATCACGCTGGGCTATATCGGCATCGCGTATGAGCTGGGCGGCATCATCGACCCCACGCTGCAACCCGGTGGCACCAGCAGCGCGCGCCCCAACTGGTTCACCTTCGCGCCGCACGCGTCCCAGGCCGGCGGCAAGGGCATGTACGGCGCGGCGCTCGCGCGGCACTTCATCAACGCCGCGCGGCTCCAGCCCTCAGCGTCGCTGACGGGCGCGTTGGACCGGCTGGGACTGAGCGGCGCGCTGCGCCTGCGGCTCCAGGACCTGTCCCTCCAGCTCATCGCGCAGGGCCTGACGGTGGACGCGGCCACGGCGCTCAGCGTGATGACGAGCGCGCTCAACGTCGGGGCGCTCACGGACATGCGCACCCTGCTGGCCACCGCGTCGCGCATGGGCTCGCTGTACTGGAGCGCCCCGGGCGCGACGCCGCTCGACAGGGCGGAGGCCATCGTCATCACGCTGGAGCGCACGCTCCACGAAGGCAACCTCGCCATCTTCAACGACATCGGCGGTTCGGCGCGCCTGTACCTGGACTGGCGCGCTGGCGCCACCGGGCCCATCACGCCCGCGCGCGTGCTCACCGAGTTCACCCTGGCGGGCGCCAGCAACGCGGAGGCCCAGCAGGCGTATGCCTACGCCGTCGCGCACGCGGAGGACTCGCCGCGCCCCACCCGCATGGACCTGCTCTTCCCTGGCATGCAGTGGAAGAGCCTGCTCATCGCCGCGTTCGCGCTCTACGAGGACGCCCGGCTCGCGCCCACGCCCGCGCGCCGTGACGCGCTCGTCGCCATGGGCACCAACTTCGTCGCGTGGCGCGAACAGCATGACCAGGCCCAGGCCGTCTTCACGCCCGCGGGCTCGCCCACCGACGAGGTGTCTCGCGCGGCCGTGCTCCAGATCCTGACGCCCTTGCTGATGACGGACTTCGGCACCGTGCGCTGGACCTATGCGGACTATGCGTATGCCCAGCCGGACCGCGACGGAAACCCGCTCACCTCCCCTCCGTCCGAGTACAGCTGGGCGGACTTCTGGGACCGGTGGAACGGAATCCTCTTCGCGTTCGACCAGGCCTACGCGCGGCCCACGGAGCTGTGGGTCATGCCTGAACCCCTCACGGATCCGCTGGGCTGACAGACGGCCCGGACGCCCCGTGCGCTCGCTTGACGGGCGCGGGGGCCGTGCGGGAGCGTGCAAACCCGATGAGTCCCCTCCCCGGTGGTCCGTTCGAACCCGTTCGCCAGGCGCCCAAGGACGATGCGTCCTCACCGGGCCCGGCTGCCGCGCGCGCGCCGCGAGACGCGAATCAGCCCCCGGTTCCGGCCGACGAGGCCAGCATGTCCGCGCAGACCCGCTTGCAGGTCCTGCGGGAGATGATGTCCGAGGCGTTCCTGGCGCTCGACGCGCAGGGAACCATCCATGAGCTCAACCACCGCGCCGCGTCGCTGCTGGGCCTGCCCTATGGCACCTGCCAGGGAATGACGCCGTGGGCGGCGCAGCCGATGCTCGCCGGCACGACGTTGCACGAGCGGCTCCTGGACGCGCTCTCCACGCGCGAGCCGGCGCGCTTCCTGTCGGAGCTGCCGTCGGGCGTCTGGCTGGAGCTGGCCGTGCGGCCGGTGGGCGGCGAGACGTGGGTGCTGGCCACGGACATCACCCGCCGTCAGCGCGCGGAGACGGAGGTCGCGCGCACCGAGGAGCGCTTCCGCCAGCTGGGCGAGCGCTTCCAGGTGGCGCTGGAGTCCGCGCAGATGGCGGTCTGGGAGACGAACCTCGTCACCGGGCAGGTGTTCCGCTCGGAGGGGCATGACCGGCTCTACGGCTACCCGCAGCCGTTGGCGGAGTGGACGCACGAGCGGTTCCTGGCGTCGCTGCATCCGGATGACCGGCCGGCGGTGGAAGCGCAGGTGCTGGCCATCTTCCACAACGACGTGCTGTCGTACTCCTCCACCTTCCGCACGCACTGGCCGGACAACACCTGGCACTGGCTGATCAGCCGGTCGCGCGTCATCCGCGACGCGAACGGCAAGGTGATGGTGGTGCGCGGGGCCATCCTGGACATCACCGCGCTGAAGGAGACGGAGGAGGCGCTACAGGAGGCGGTGCGCACGCGCGACGACTTCCTGTCGGTGGCGAGCCACGAGCTGCGCACGCCGCTCACGTCGCTGCGCCTTCAAGTCGACCTGCTGCGCCGCATGTCCGAGTCGAAGGGCCAGGAGCCCGTGGGCTCGGAGAAGGTCTCGGTGCGGCTGGACGCGGCGGACCGGCAGCTCAAGCGGCTGACGTCGCTGTTGGACAACCTGCTGGACGTGAGCCGCATCCGCACGGGCAAGCTGGACTTCGAGCTGGCGAGCGGAGACCTGGCGCCGCTGGTGCAAGACCTGGCGGCGCGCTTCGGAGACGAGGCGAAGCAGGCTGGGGTGGAGCTGGACGCGCGCATGGAGGGGCCCGCGCCGTGCCGGTTCGACCGGATCCGGATGGAGCAGGTGGTGAGCAACCTGATCTCCAATGCGCTGAGATACGGCCAGGGCACTCCGGTGCAGGTGGCGCTGCGCCGTCAGGACGGGCAGCTACGGCTGACCGTGCGGGACGGCGGCCCGGGAGTCCCCGTCGCCGAGCGCGAGCGCATCTTCCAGCGCTTTGCCCAGGTGCAGGGCTCCGCGCGCACGGGAGGCCTGGGACTGGGGCTCTACATCGTGCAGCAGATCCTGGAAGCGCACGGCGGACGCGTCTGGGTGGAGGACGCGCCCGGCGGTGGTGCCGCGTTCGTGGTGACGCTGCCGGTGGACGGGGCGTAGGCGCAGGTTCAGGGCACGAGCGGCGTTCCCCCGCTGTCGGCGGGAAAGCCGAGCCGGAGGGACTTCGCCTCGCCCTGCTTCACGTCCACGGGCACGCGCAGGACCGACGGTCCGAACCAGCCATCGACGGCGAAGAAGGTGTAGCGGCCGGGCGGCAGGTGGCTGAAGTCGAAGTCCACGCGCCAGTGGTAGGGCCCCGGCACATCTGGATCCTCTGGCGGCCACTTCCTCGCGGCGGGATCGCTGGTGAACGCGGAGCGCTGGAGGATCCGCAGGGCTGCGTACGTCTTCGGCATGTCCACATGGCCGGGAACGAGGAAGGTCTCCAGCCGTTCACGTGGCTCCGGGAAGTGGACCTGGAGCGCGCCCCCTGCGCTCCTCGGGACGAAGTCCCTGCGTTCGCGCTCGTGTGGCGAGAGCGAGACGGGCTGGGGTGAGAAGACCCGCGGCGCGGGCCGGGGCCACGAAGCATCCCGGAGCGGCTCATCCGAAACGTGCACGAAGCACTCGCGGTCCCCTGGAACGCGCAGCACGTAGTGGCCGGCGTCATCCGTCGTGGTGCGGGTATCGAGCCCGGCCTCGCAACGCGCCCGGACCGTCACGCCCGCGAGCGGAACGCGCGCCCCATCCGTCACGACCCCCTGGAGTTCCCCGTCAGCGGTCAGCCGCAGCTCCACCGAGTCCTCGTGAGCGCCGACTTCGTACAAGGCCGTTCCGCCCTGCTCCTCGTTCACGCGGAGGAACAGGGGGCGAAGGGGCAGGTGTTTGAGGTGGAAGCGGCCCGCCTTGTCCGCTTCATGCATGAAGCCGTGCTCGTCGCGCGGCCCCTCCAGGTCGGCGGGGTCCACCCAGTCGACGCGGGCATTGGGAACCCCTGTCTGCCCATCTTCGTGGAGCACCTGGCCCACGACGGTGTGCCCGGGATCGAGCGTGATGTCAGGGAGCGTCCGCTCCTCGTTCGCGCGAGCTTCGACCCGCAGGCGGAACGGGGCCATGCCCTGCGCCCCGATGAACAGGGCGGAGGGACGCGAGGCGTCCGGGGTCCAGGCGAAGCGGCCTTCGTGATGGGCCACCGGATACCCCTGGAGGGAGAACTCCTTCAGGGGCTGCCCATCCGGTTGGAGGACGCGACCCAGCAGCGTGCCTGGAGACTGAAACACCACGGGCCCGCCATTGGGGCCGGAAGGCGCTTGTTCCGCGACGCCCACCTTCTGGTGGAGCCCATCCATGGACACGAGTTCGAGCTTGTGGGGGCGAGCCAGGGGATGGCTCAACTCGAAGTATCCGTCCGGACCGGTCCTCGTCCTGCACCTGTCCATGAGGTCCCTGCCTTCCGGAGACTCGAGCGCCGTGGCCCGCAGCTGCATGCCGGCCAGGGGTTTCCCATCGGCAGTCACCGCCCTGCCCGTCCACGGACCCGCACTGGCGATGCCTTCGAAGCTCACCGTGACTTCCGCCTGCTGTCCGGGAGGGACGTCGACGTCCACGGTGCGGTCCCAGTGACACCCGGCGGAAGGAGCGTAGCTGGCCGACACGCGATAGCGCTGCGCCGGCAGCCGCAGGTGGCGCGTTCCCTCAGGCGTTTGCTCGGACACGTACGAGAAGCCGGCCCGCCGGTCGATGGGCTCCACGGAACTCCGGGTGTTCTGGACCACGCGTCCCTGGGTATCGACCACCCGCACGAGCAATGACGAGCGTAGGCCCATCACGATGGTGATCTCGGGCTGGGGAGTGACGACCTTCAACCGGCGCCAGCTCCAATCCGCCTTGCTGGCATAGAGCAGGCCCTCGCCAGCGGCCACGCCCTCGAAAGTGAACCGGCCCTGCGTGTCACTGGAGGTCTGCACGAGCGGGGTGGCGACGGTGGAAGAGACAAACCGGAGCCAGACGCTGTTCAGAGGCTTTCCCTCCGTATCCACCACGCGACCGGGGAGGGGCACCGTGCGCGCCAGGGACAGCTCCATCCGCGGCTTCGATTCCGGCGCGATCCGGATGTCCGTGTGGAAGGCCGTCACGAAGCCCCGTGCCTGGACCTCCGCGACATACCGGCCCGGCTTCAGCGCAACGCGTCCGGTCCCCTGCGCGTCCGTCATGCCGGGCAGCGCGCTGTCTTGCGACAGATCCGCGCGCCAGACGTTCACCCGCGCGCCGGATACAGGTTGTCCCTCCGGGTCCACGATCCGGAACATCCACGTCATGTCCTGCGCCGGCCCGGGCGTTTCCAATTCCGGACGCGTGCCCGCGCAAGCGAGCACCACGGCAACGAGCCCCACCCAGCTCCATCGCATGGCGCGAAGCATACGCGATGGACTCACGTCAGCGCGTGTATGGCCTTCCGCCTCCGCGAGCGGGACGCGCGGACTGGATGACGTGCACGCCGGTCCTGGTCAGCTCCACGGGGATTCGCAGGATCGCGTCCGCTCCGTCCATCTCGTCCCGGATGAAGACCGTGTAGTGCCCCAGGGGAAGACGACTGAAGCGGAAGTCCGCCCCCAACAGAAAGTGGGGAACGAAGGACTCGCTCCCGTTCTCCGACTCCCAGGTGTTCGGCATCGGGTCGGATCCGAAACCCGCCCGCATCAGGGCATCCAGCGCCTCGGGCGAGCGAGGCCATGCAACGTCTCCCGGAAGCACGAACGCGGTGACGAACTCGCGAGATGCCTCGACACTCACCTCCAGCGACGCGGGCCCCTGACGGGGCTCGAAATCCGACGACTGCCGTGAGCCGGACGGAACACGCAGCCGCGTCGAGGAGAAGAACACCGGAGGCGGCTGGGGCGGCCGAGGCGGCCGGAGGTTCAGGGGGCTCCCTTCGGGATGCACGAAGCACTCGCGGTCTGCCGGGATGTTCATGGCGTAGTGGCCCGACCCGTCGCTGCTGGCGCTCATCTTGAACCCACCTTCGCAGCGGACCTCCAGGCTCACCCCCGCCAGCGGAACCTGCGCTCCATCCGTCACGAATCCGTGCAGCTCCGCGTTGGGAACGAGCCGCAACCGCACCGCCGTCTCATCGGGTTCGAGCGCATGGAGCACGGTCCCGTGTTCCTTCGAAGCGACGCGCAGGAACTGGCGCCGGCCTGGCACATGCTTGAGCTCGAAGCGGCCCTCGGCGTCGGTCATCGCCCACCGCGAGCGAGGGCGTCCATGGCCGTCCAGGTCGAACTCCTCCATGAGCTCGACCTCCTGATGGGGCACGCCCGAGCGGCCGTTACTCGCGAAGACACGGCCCTGGACGGTGCGGCCCTCCTCGAGGACGACGTCCGGGACCTGGAGCACTTCTCCTTCTCGCCCTTGCGCGCGCACGAGCGCAGGGGCGAATCCCCACACGTCGATGACCCACTGATAGGTGTGGGTCAAGTCCACGTATCGCACGTACTCGCCCCGCGGATTGTTCGGGGAGCGTCCGTTGACTTCGAAGAAGCCCACGGGCTGTCCATCCGGACGCACGACACGGCCCTTCAGGCTTCCAGAGACCCTGCGGAACACCACCGCTTCACCCGTTCCCGCGGGAAGAGGACCTCTCGCCTCCCAGCCCCGGGCCCCTTCGGGGGCGTCCATTGTCAGGGCGCGCGGAGCCTTGAAGACGTGCGGAATGGCGAAGGAGCCGTCCTGCCCCACGGCGCCCGTGCACCGGCCGCTCAAGCCCAGCCCATGCGGCTCTTCATCCGCCCCCCAGGCAACCACTGTCCCGTGGTCAAGCGCCTTGCCGTTGGCATCCACGGCCCGCCCTCGCCAGGGTCCAGCGTCATGAAGGCCTTCGAAGCTCACCGTCGCTTCCGCCTGCTGGCCTGGAAGCACCTGGACCACGATGCCGCGAGTCCACTCACAGCCGGGCACGGGAGTGTACCTGCCGGAGATGAGGTAGCGCCCTGCGGGAAGCTGCGGGAAGACGGTGGCATCTTGCGCCTCCTCCGGGGACAGCTCGTCGGGGCTCATGTCATCCATGGACACGAAGTCATCCATGGACGAGATGGAGAAAGGCCCTCCAGACAATGGCTGTCCATCGGGCCCGCGCACCTGGACCCGCAGCGAGCTGAGTCCGCCCATCACCACCGTCAACTCCGGCTGTGGCGCCGCGAGCTTCAGCCGCGTGGGGCTCCATTCCTCCTTCTCCGCGAGAAGCTTCACGGCTCCCGCGGGCACGTTGTCGAAGCGGAAGCGTCCGTCCTCATCGCTTTCGGTATGCAGCGCTGCTTCCTCATCCGCGGACGGAGTGAGCCGGAGTTGCGCCCCCGCGACAGGCCGTCCCTCCAGATCCACCACGCGCCCCGCGAACGGCGCCGCACGCGCCAGCGTCAGCTCGAGTCGGACCTCCTCACCCGGAGGAATCCGCGCGTCCGTGTGGAGCGTGCGCACGAACCCCGGCGCCTCCGCCTGGACGACATACCAGCCCGGCATCACCCGAAGCCGCACCGTCCCGGTCGCGTCGGAAGTACCGGACCGGGAGATGAGGCTCCCCTCGTCCGCGCGGCGTGCCACCAGCTTCACGCCGGACACGGGCTGCCCCGCCGGATCCACCGTGCGGACGGTGAACGCCACCGCCTCCACCGGCCAGCGGGGCTTCGTTTGCACCGGACGCGGCGCATCCGCGCACGCGAGCACCACGGCCAAGAGCCCCACCCAGCTCCATCGCATGCCCCACAGGTTAGCAGGGGCTGTCGTGGAGGCGGCGGCATTGGCATCAATCGACAAGCATCGTCCCTCCACTCTCCAGGGGGAAGCGGAGCGGGAGGGACTTCGTCTCCTCGTGGGTCAAGTCCACCGGCACGCGCAGGACCGCGAACGCGGTGTCCTGGGGTTCGACGACGAAGAGCGTGTAGCGCTTCCTTGGCAGATGGCTGAAGGCGAAGTTCTTCTGCAGGAATTGATATCCAGGCAGGTCCGGATCATTCGAGCGCCACGAAAACGCGGGCGGGTCGTTGCTGAAGGCGGACCGCTGAAGCGCCATCAACTCCGCGAAGTTCTTCGGCATGCGCGCGTCGCCAGGGACAAGGAACGACTCCAGTCGTTCGCGTGGCTCGGGGAAGCCGACCCGAAGCGAGGCGCCCGTGCTTCGGGGCACGAAATCCCTGCGCTCGCGCTCGCGCGGTGAGAGCGAGACAGCCTGGGGCGCGAAGACGAGCGGCGGCGGCCTGGGCCAGGGCGCATCCCGGAGATCTTCCTCGGAGACGTGCACGAAGCACTCCCGGTCCGCGGGAACGCGGAGCACGTAGTGGCCCGCTTCGTCAGTCTCGGTACGGGCATCGAGCCCGGCCTCGCAACGCACCCGCACCTTCACGCCCGCGAGCGGAACCCGCGCGCCATCCGTCACGAAGCCTACGAGCGCTCCGTCGGGTTTCAGCGTGAGGTCCACCCGATCCTCGCGAGGCCCCAGCTCATACAGGAGGGTTCCGGCCCTCTTGTCATTCACCCGAAGGTATTGCCGCCGCCGGGGCACATGGTCGAACTTGAAGCGGCCAGCCATGTCGGCGGGAAGCTCATAGGGAGAGGGCGAGCGCCGGATGTCCACATCGGCGGGGTCCACCAGCTCGACTCCCGCCTCGGGCACGGGTGTGCGGCCATCCTCCTGGAACACCCGGCCCACCACGGAGTGCCCGGCGTCGAGCGTGATGTCCGGGACCGTCCGCACCTCGTGTGCGCGGCCTTCGACACGCACGCGCGTCGGGGCCAGGTTCGGAGCACTGGCGATCAGCGAATAGGCGCGAGATGCATCCAACCGCCGGAAGAAGTGGCCTTCAGGGTTGGCATTGGAGGTCCAGTCGACGTCGAACCGGGTCAGCGGCTTCCCGTCAGGGCCGAGGACGCGTCCCACCAGCGCTCCAGGCGAGTGGAACACCACGGGTCCATCCTTCATGTCGGAAGGCGCTTGCTCCGCCTCGCCCACCTGCTCGCGAGAGTCCCGTGTTCGGATCTTGAGCGTGTAGGGCCAGGCGAGCGCCTGCATCCACTCGAAGCGCCCGTCGGGTCCGGTGGTGGTCTCGCAAAAGCCGCCGGTGCGCATGCCCGCTGGAGACGGGTTCGACGTCGCAAACAGCGACAGGCCCGCCAGCGGCTGCCCATCGGGGGTCACCGCGCGTCCCGTCCAGGGGCTCGTGGTGGCGACGCCCTCGAAGCTCACGGTGACTTCGGCCTGCTGCCCGGGGAGGACGTCGACGTCCACGCTGCGCCCCCACCAGCAGCCGGGAGTCGGATTGTAGTGGCCTGTCACGCTGTAGCGCTGCGCCGGGAGTTGTTGGTGGAGCAGTCCGTCAGGCGTTCGCTTGAACTCGTACGCCACGCCCAACCGGCCATCCAGCGGGGTGACGTAGCTCCTGGCCATCGGGAGCAGGTGGCCTTCGGGGTCCACCACCCGCACGAGCAGGGACGACAGCCGCCCCATCACGACGGTGAGCTCGGGCTGGGGCGTGAGCATCTTCAACCGCTGCGGGCTCCACTCCCACTTGTCGACGTAGAGCAGGCCCTCGCCCGCGGCCGCGCCCTCGAAGTGGAACTGGCCCTGCGCATCACTGGTGGCTTCCACGAAGGGCGCGGCGACGTTGGAGGAAGCGAACCGGAGCCGGACGTCCGGCACGGGCTTCCCCTCCACATCCACCACACGCCCGGAGAGTGACGCAGAGCGTGTCAGGGACACGTCGAGCGCCGGCTTGGATTCCGGCGCGAGCCGGATGTCCGTGCGGAATGCCGTCACGAAGCCACGCGCCTGGACCTCCGCGGCATACCAACCCGGCTTCAGGAGATGGTGGCCCGTGCCCTGTGCGTCCGTCGTGCCCGACCGTACGTTGTATGTTGGCGGATGATCCGCGCGCCAGACGCTCACCCGCGCACCGGCCACGGGATGCCCGTCCGGATCCACGACCCGGAACATCCACGCCACATCCTCCGCCGGTCCAGGCGTATCCACCACCGGACGCGGCGTGCCAGCGCACGCGAGCACCACGGCCAAGAGCCCCACCCAGCTCCATCGCATGCCCCATAGATTAGCAGGCACGCGTGAACGCCAGACAGGCCCTCAGCCGAAGCGCTCGCGGAAGGTGCTCAGGTTCGGCCCCTTCCCGCCGCGCTCGTACACCGCGAACACCACGCGGCTGAACGCGCCCGCCATCGTGGACAGCCCTCTCGCGAAGGCCTCCGCCGCGTCGTGCGGGTTGTTGCGGAACGCGCCGCAGCCCCAGGCCCCCAGGATGATCGTGCGGTGCCCGTGGTGCGCCGCCACCTGCAACACCTTGAGTGCCCTCGCGGCCAGCACCTCACGCAGCTTCTGCGCGACCTCCGGATCCTTCGCGGGCAGCTCCCTCGCGTTGGGCGCGGGCGCCGTCAGCAGCGACACGGCGAAGGGACGCTCCAGGAGGTCGTAGTGCTCGTTGCGGAAGAACGGCACGTCCGGCGAATAGATGAAGTGGTCCGTGTACAGCGGCGAGCGCAGCTTGCGGTTCACGTCGTAGTACTCCGGCCACTTCAGCAGGCACGGGTACAGCGCCGAGCACCGCGCCAGGTCCTCTTCCTGCGCCTTCGCGCCCGTGAGGAAGCCGCCGCCCGGGTTCACCGCCGACGCGAAGTTGAGCGCGAGCACCCGCTCCTCGCCCTCCTGCTCCACCAGCCGGCGCGCGGCGTCGCCCGTCTTCTCCGGCGTCACCTCGATGGTGAAGCCCGGCACCGGCGCGGGCCGCGTGAGGTGTTCGAAGTCACCGGGGCGCACCAGCACGGTGCCCTCGACCGCGCGCGACACCGCGTCGCGAATGGACACCTCCCGCCCGGACAGCGGCACGTACGTGCCCTGCTCCAGGATGTGAAGGGTCTCGTCCGCGACGCGGGTCAGCGACATGGCGTCACTCGCAGCCGATGCGCTCGGGCGCCACCGCGAGGTCGTCGATCCACGTCTCCGACTCGGAGTCGCCCTTGGGGTGCACGAAGCCGTAGCCCACCCCGAAGTTGGTGAACGGCCGGATGCCCACGTTCGGGAAGTCGAAGGCCAGCTTCCCATCCACCCACACCAGCGCGTGGCCCGTGGTGGCGGAGCTGTTGGCACGCTCCACGCCCCACTCGATGCAGGTCCACTTGTTGGGCGACACCGTGACCTCCGTGCCCTCCTGGTGGTTCCAGCCCGTGCCCTTGATGCCGCTCCAGTCATCCAGCGCGAAGGCGCCGCTGTGCATTCCCTGGAGCTCGATGCCGCCGAAGTCGTTGTCCTTCGGGGAGAAGAGGATGAAGTACGTCCCCATCACGCCCTCGGGCGAGGCCCGGTTCAGGTACACGTACGCGCGCGTGTAGAGCTTCGTGCCGAACGCCGGGATGTCCCTGCGCAGATGCGCGATGGCCTGTTGGTCCCCCTGCCCCGTGTCCTCGTTGTAGCCCGGGTCCGTCTTCACGTGCACCGAGGCCTTGCCGGAGCGGGGGCGCGTGCTGTCGACGGCGATGGTGGCGTGATGGTCCTCGTCCGGCTGCTTCCAGCCGGTCTCCCCGTCTTCGAAGTCCTCACAGATGATGGCGGAGGCGGGGCACTGGCCGTTGCCCGTGCTCGTGCCGGCGTCGGTGTTCGTGCCGGCGTCCGTGCCCGAGTCCGGGGTGTTGTCCTTCTTGTCGTCATCGCCGCAAGCCGACAGCGCGCCCACCGCGAGAGAAGCCATCATCAACGCCAGTGCCGAAGTCGAACGCATGAGTCCTTCCAGGAAGAGGCGTCGCGCCCTCGCGCTCCAGCCGCGGGGACGGGACGTGTCTCCGTCCTAACACGCCCCCCCGTCCTCCTTGGAATGGGGCCCGGCAGACCCCGGTGCCAGCGGCAAGCGAGCAGGCGATGACGGCCGGCCCCGTGGGGCCATGCGGATGTCGTCCGTGGATGGATGCGCGCGCGGCGCGATCACAAGTGCTCACTAGCGGCGCACCACCCTGCCCGGCAGGTGCGCGTTGCCGTTCCGGCCCGTACTGCTTTCCATGTGAGGCGCCAGCGGCACGGGCGTCACCCCCACGGGCGACAGGAGGGCACGGAGGTCACGGTGTCGCCCAACAAGTGGACCTGC
>NZ_RAVY01000127.1:0-29180 GCF_003611625.1 Corallococcus sp. CA054B | reverse complement strand
GCGGGGGGAGGAGGAGTGCGGGGACGGCGGGAACGGCCTACTGCTGAGGAGGACCTTCAAGGAACCGTGACGCGGGACCGGTGATGGCGAAGCCACCGGGGTCCCTTACGTTCCAGGTTGCCACATGCGTGACCGGGCCGCCTACCACCTCGGCCTCGCCGGAGTCGCCGCGTGTCTCCGCCTCACCATGATGGAGACAGAGGTGGACGCGGGCGTGGACGGCTTCGGCCAGACGCTGGGCCTCGGCTTGCAGTTTCCTCAGGGGCTGGAGTGCCTGGGCGGGCGTGGTGCCGGCGGCCAGGGGCCGCACGCCCAGGAGCGCGGTGCCCGTCTGGAGCGCCAGGGTGAAGCCCTCCGCGCGCAGGCCCTGCTCCAGCGTGTCCATGACGTTGGCGAGCGCGGCGTAGGTGGTGTCGTCGTCCATGTCCGTGTCGGGGAGCACCACCTCCGCGTTCACGGCCAGCACGAGCCGCGTCTGGCTCTCCACCTGGTTGGGCTCTTCCGTCGCTTCGCGCAGCGCGGTGAGGAAGGCGTTCACGCTGGGGTAGCGGCGGGTGGCGTCCTTGTCCAGGCACCGGAGCACCACCGCGTCCACGGCGGGGGACACCGGGGCCTTCACGCTGGGGCGCGGAGGCGGGGCCTCCAGGTGCATGCGCTCCAGCTCCAGGCGATCATCCGACTGGAAGGGGTAGCGGCCGGTGAGCAGCTGATACAGGAGCACGCCCAGCGCGTACACGTCCGTGGGCGGCCCGATGCTGCCGCCACGAAACTGCTCGGGCGCCATCGCGTGCGCGGTGCCCAGGCGCTGGCCCGCGGTGGTGAGCCCCTCCTGGCCGGGCTCCTGCTGGATGAGCTTCGCGATGCCGAAGTCCAGCAGCTTCAGCCGGGGCTTCTCCCCCTCCTCCACCACGAGGATGTTGCTGGACTTCAGGTCCCGGTGCACGACGCCCGCGCGGTGCGCCGCCTCCAGCGCGCCGCAGATGGGCTCCAGGTACGCCAGCGCGCGGGACGCGGACAGCCGCCCGCGCTCCAGCACCACCTGGCTCAGCGTGCGCCCGGAGAGCAGCTCCATCACGTAGTAGGGGCTGCCGTCCGGCATCAGCCCGAAGTCGTAGACGTCCACGATGTTCGGGTGGTGGATCTGATTGACGACGCGCGCCTCGCGCACGAAGCGCTGGAGCATCTCCCCCTGGTCCGCCAGGTGCGAGTGCAGCACCTTCACCGCCGCGTGCCGCCCCAGGATGCGGTGCTCCGCCTCGTAGACGCTGCCGTGGCCGCCGGCCGCCAGCATGGACTTGAGGACGTACTCACCCGCCAGGGTGCCCGGCCCGCGCTCGGAGCGGGGAGGTGTGTCGTGCCCCTTTTCCGTGGCGTTCGCGTTCGCGCGCGCCTGGATGCGGAAGGTGCTCTCGGAATCCACCGCCATGAATGCCCCGCACCCTACCATCCACGGGGTGGGTCGCGAGTGCCCGTGCCCGGTTGGCTGCCCTGCCTGCCTGCCTGGCCGTTCACCAGGAGTCAGGGTCCCCGTCCGGAAGGGGGAGGGGACGTTCATTGGAAGCCGTTGGGGTATGGTTGCGGTCCGGGCCAGGACTTCGGGCCCATACGGAGCGCGGCGTCATGCACGACAGGCGGCGAGGACACTGCCAGCCCGAGCGCAGGGGGACGTCAGGGGGCTTGCATACATGATGACGTTGGTGGACGAGCTCACGACCTGTGCGGGCCAGTCGGTGACGGCCCCGTCCTCGACCGGGGCGTGCCTCATCCTCATCAGCACCACGACACCGGCGGCCATTGGCAAGGCGTACCGGTTGGAGCCGGGCGAGCACGTCATCGGGCGTGGATCCGAAGCGGAGGTGCGCATCGATGATCACGGGGTGTCGCGCAAGCACGCGCGCATCCTGCGCAAGTCGGACGGCTCGTGCCTCGTGACGGACCTGGAGTCCACCAACGGCACGTTCCTCAACGGCCTGCCGGTGTCCACCGCGGAGCTGCAGGAGGGCGACCGGCTCCAGGTGGGCACGGTGACGGTGTTCCGCTTCTCCCGGCGCGAGGTGCTGGAGCAGCGCGAGGAGCAGCTGCGCCAGGCGCTGTCCGCCGCGCGCGTGGGCATCTGGGACTGGAACGCGAAGACGGGGCAGGTGACCTGGAGCGAGCACGTGGACCGGCTCCTGGGCCTGGCCGTGGGCAAGCTGTCCGGCCGCGCCATGGACCTGGAGGAGGTGGTGCACCCGGCGGACCTGCCCAGGCTTCGCGCGGGGCTGGCCACGGCGCTGCAGCAGCGCTCGCAGGTGGACGTGGAGTACCGCATCGAGCCCGCGGGCAGCGGCTACCGCTGGATTTCGTGCAAGGGCGACGTGCTGCTGGACGCGGCGGGGCAGCCCGCGCGGGTGACGGGCACGGTGATGGACATCACCGCGCGCAAGCAGGCGGAGCAGGAGCTGCACCGCCAGGCGCTCATCTTCGAGAGCATCTCCGACGGCGTCGTCATCACGGACCTGGCGGGCGGGGTCATCGACTGGAACACCAGCGCGGAGCGGATGTTCGGCCGCAGCCGCAAGGAGGCCATGGGCCAGACGCTCTTCAGCGTGCTGCACCCGGGTGAGCCGGACCGGCTGACGGGCGCCGTCCTCACCGCGCTGGAGGTGCACGGGCGCTGGAGCGGGGAGCTGGAGTTCAAGCGCGCGGACGGCATGGCGTGCGTCTGCGAGTCCGTGGTGGTGCCGCTGCGCGACGCGGAAGGGCGCATCATCGCGAACATCATGGTGCACCGCGACCTGAGCGAGCGCCGGCAGCTCCAGGCGCGCCTGGTGGTGGCGGACCGGCTGGCCAGCGTGGGCACGCTGGGCGCGGGCGTGGCGCACGAAATCAACAACCCGCTGGCGTACATGCTGGTGAACCTGCACCTCATCCGCGAGGGGCTGGACAAGCTGGAGGCGCAAGGCACGCCGTCCGAGCCGGTGGCCTCCATCCAGCAACTGGTGCGCGAGACGACCGAGGGCGCGGAGCGCATCGCGACCATCGTGCGGGACCTGAAGGTCTTCGCGCGCGGCGAGCAGGAGTCGCGCCCCATGCCGGTGGACGTGCGCCGGTCGGTGGAGCTGGCGTGCAAGATGGCGGACAACGTCATCCGCCACCGCGCGCGGCTGGTGACGGAGTTCGAGCCGGTGCCCGCGGTGGAGGCCAGCGAAGCGCGGCTGTGCCAGGTGTTCCTGAACCTGCTGCTCAACGCGGCGCAGGCCATTCCGGAGGACCCTTCCTCCGTCACCGAGCACGAGATTCGCGCCATCATCCGTCCGGGCGAGCCGGGCAAGGTGGTGGTGGAGGTGCGCGACACCGGCGTGGGCATGACGCCGGAGGTGCTGGGGCGCATCTTCGATCCGTTCTTCACCACGAAGGCGGTGGGCGTGGGCACGGGGTTGGGGCTGTCCATCTGCCACGGCATCGTGGAGTCCATGGGCGGCTCCATCCACGCGGAGAGCACGCCGGGGCAGGGCAGCACCTTCCGCGTGGTGCTGCGCTCGGCGGCGCACGAGGTGGACCTCTACCCGCGGCTGTCCGCGACGGCGACAGCGGGGGCGCGGGCGCGCATCCTGGTGGTGGATGACGAGCCCAACGTGACGGTGGCGCTGCAGCGCTCGCTGGCCTCGGAGCACGAGGTGTCCACCGCGAACAGCGCGCAGGCGGCGCTGCGGCTGGTGAACGAGGGCGGCCGCTTCGACCTCATCCTCTGCGACGTGATGATGCCGGGGATGACGGGCATGGACCTGTACTTCGAGCTGGGGCGCTCCGCTCCGGAGCAGGCGGGTCGGATGGTGTTCATGACGGGGGGAGCCTTCACGCCGCGCACGACGTCGTTCCTGCGGGACGTGCCCAACCTCAAGCTGAGCAAGCCGCTGGACCTGGCGCAGCTGCGCGAGCTGGTCGGCCGCTCGGCGGAGGCGTCTCGATGAGCGCCTCCTCCGGTCACCCCGCCGCTCCTCCGGAGGTCGCGGCGGCGGGGCCGGAGGCCCCTGGGCCCGTGGCGCCGGCGAGGGTGGGGTTCGCGGGGGCGGAGGTCTCCCAGGGCCGGGAGTGGACGGCCCGGTCGCTGGGGATGGGCCTGCTCATCGGCGCGCTGCTGGCCGTCACCAACCTCTACATGGGATTGAAGACGGGCCTGTGGGACTCGGGCTCCATCGCCGCGGCGGTGCTGGGGTTCAGCGCCCTGGCGCCTTATGGGCGCAGGCGGGGCGTGCCCTACACGCCGCTGGAGAACAACCTCACGCAGACGGCCGCGGCGGCGGTGGGCGCGATGCCCGCGTCGGCGGGGCTGCTGGCCGCGATTCCGGCGCTGGCCCTGCTGGGCACGGGCGTGCCGGGCTGGGGCATCACGGTCTGGGGGCTGGTCCTGGGTGTGGTGGGCGTGCTGGTGGCGGGCTTGTTGCGGCGGCGCCTGCTGGAGCAGGAGGCCCTGCCGTTCCCCACGGGCATCGCCACCGCGGAGCTCATCTCCACGCTGCACGCGGCCACGCCGTCCGAAGCGCAAGGCTCGCGGACGGGAAGGGGCCGGACGCTGGTGGGCGCCGGCGTGGTGGCGATGGCGCTCACCTGGATGCGCGATGCGCGCGGCTGGCTGCCGGGGATGGTGGCGCTGCCGGGCCGCGTGGGCGGCGTCTCGCTGGAGTCGCTGACGTGGGGCGTGGGCCTGAGCCCCATGCTGCTGGCGGTGGGGATGATGACGGGCCCTCAGCTGGCGTTGAGCATGCTGCTGGGCTCGGGGCTGGCGTGGGGCGTGCTCGCGACGCGGCTCCTGGACACGGGCCTGGTGGCGGGCGCGGGGTACGAATCGCTGTCCTCGTGGCTGATATGGCCCGGCGTGGGGTTGATGGTGGGCGGGGCGGTGATGTCGCTGGCGGCGCAGGCGAGGGACTTCCTGGGCGCGGTGAAGGACCTGCGTTCGTTGGGCGTGAGCCGGGGAGGGCTGCCCCGGTGGAGCCTGGGCGTGGCGGCGGTGGCGTGCGTGCTGGCGGTGGTGCTGGGCGGGCTGCTCTTCGGGCTGGGAGTCCCGTCGATGCTGCTGGTGCTCGCGCTGCTGGTGCCGCTGTGCGCGGTGTGTGCGCGAGGCGCGGGGCAGACGGACGTGTCGCCCGTGGGCCAGGTGGGGAACCTCACGCAGGTCATCTTTGGCGGAGTGCGGCCCGGAGAGTTGACGTCCAACGTGGCCGCGGGTTCGGTGGTGGCGGGCGCGGCGGCGCAGACGGGCGTGAGCTTGTGGTCGTTGAAGGCGGGGCACCTGCTGGGGGCGTCGGCCTCCCGGCAGCTCGCCGCGCAGCTGGTGGGCGTGACGGTGGGCGCGGTGGTGGCGGTGCCTGCCTATCTGCTGCTGGTGGACACGTACGGGCTGGGGACGGCGGTGTTGCCGGTGCCCGCGGCGGCGCAGTTCCGGGCGGTGGCGGAGGTGTCCGTGCGAGGCCTGGCGGGCCTGCCGCCCTACGCGGGCTGGGCCGCGCTGGTGGGCTTCACGGTGGGGGCGCTGTCGACGCTGGCCGCGAGGAGCCGGGCCTCGCGGTGGTTGCCTTCGCCGGTGGCGATGGGGATCGGCTTCATCACCCCCGCCTACTTCTCGGTGACGCTGTGCCTGGGCGCGGGGATGGTGATGCTCGCGCGGAAGTGGCCGAAGACGACGGACGCGCACGTCTCCTCGTTGGGCGCCGGAGCGCTGGTGGGGGAGTCGCTGATGGGACTCCTCGTCGCGGCGACGACGGTGCTCTCGCGGTCGGCGTAGCGACAGGAGTCGTCGCTACGCCGCGGGCGTGAGGTCCCGCACCCGCTCCAGCGAGCGGCGGATGCGGTCCTCCATCAGGTTCGGCATGTGCGCCGCGCGCGCCAGCGCCTCCCCGAGCGCGAGCATCGCCTCCGCGAAGTCGCCCCGGCGCCAGGCCGCGAGCCCCATCATCTCCAGGACCTCCAGCGGCTCCTGCTCCACGGAGGCCTGGGCGGAGCGCTCGCGCAGCGCGTGCCACTCCTCCACGGTCGCGTCCTTCGAGGCCAGCTCCACCATGGAGAAGAGCACCTCCTCCGACGGGCTCAGGTTCACGCCGTGCCGGTTGGTCGCCATCGCCTGCCGCACCTGCTCCAGCAGGTCCCGCGCCCGGTCGTGCCGGTCCGTCCACGCCATGGCCCGCGCCTGGAGCAGCAGCGCCCAGGGACGGTGCGCCACCTCCGGATGCCGGCGCTCCAGCACGATGGCCCGCGCGATGTGCGGCGCCGCCGCCTCCACGTCGCCCGCCTGGTAGTACAGCTCGCCCAGGTTGTACTCGGCGAAGTACTCCCAGCCCACCACGCCCAGCTCGCGCCCCAGCTGCATGAAGCGCTCCTGGTCCTTCAGCGCGTTCGTCAGGTCGCGCCGCGCCACCCTCAGGTTGCGGCGGTTGTTGATGGCCGAGCCCAGGTGGAAGCGGTCGCCGCGCTCCGTGCACGCGCAGATGAGCTCGTCCAGCACCCGCTCCGCGGCGTCGATGTCGCCCAGGCTGGGCAGGATGGCCACCAGCAGGAGCAGTGACACCACCAGCGTTTCGTAGCCCGCGTCGCCCAGCTTCCGCGCCCGCTCCGCCGCGGCCTCCAGGGTCATGAGCGAGTCCATCCATTCGCCCTTGCGGAACTGCGTGCGGCCCAGCGCCAGCAAGAGCCGCGCCTGCACGTAGGGTGACGTCACCGTCTCCGTCAGCTGCTGCGCCTCCTGGACCCGCGCCTCGCTGCGCGCGTAGTCGTTCACCCAGTCGAGCGCCACCGCCTCGTCGAGCAGCAGCTCCACCACCGCGCGCGCATCTCCCACGCTCCGGGCGCGCTCTCGCGCGATGGCGAAGTCCGTGAGCGAGTCCTCGTACCGGCCGATGCGGTAGCGCATCAGGCCCCGGCCCCGCAGCGCCGTGAGCCTGCGCAGCTCGTCCTCGGGCTCGATGAGCTCCAGGGCGCGCGTGTACATGGCCTCCGCGTCCAGGTACGCGTGCCGGCCGCGCGCGGACTCCGCCAGGTCGATGGTCAGCGCCGCCGCCTCGTCGCGCAGGCCCGCCGCCGCGGCGTGCAGCGCGAGCCGGGCCAGCCGCTGGCGCTCCTGCGCGCCCGCCGGGCTCAGGTAGTGGCGGTACGCGGCGTGGTGGATGCGCGCCTTCTCCTCCGCGGGCAGGCCCGCGACCACGGCCTCGCGCATCAGCTCGTTGCGGAAGCTCAGCCCCTCCGAGCGGTGCTCCACCAGCAGCCCCAGGTCCAAAAGCCGCCGCGTCGCGTGTCCCATGTCCAGCGGGAACTGGGACGCGGCCCCGTCGCGCTCCAGCTCGCGCACCACGCCGTCCGCCGCCGTGCCGGTGAAGGTGGCGCCCAGGAGCGCGCACAGCCGGGCATGCGCGGCGAGCGCCGGAGGCAGCGCGCCCAGCTCGCGGTCCGCCAGCCACTCCACCAGCCGCAGCTCCGGCAGGCGGTCCAACTCGTCCGTGACGAGGTACCAGTTGCCGCCCGGCGCGCGCTGCCGCACCAGCCCCTGGCGCTTGAGGCCGCGCACCAGCTCCACCAGGAACAGGGGCACGCGCTGCGCGCGCTCGATGATGCGCTCCACCGCCTGCGCGGGCACGTTCTCCACCGGCTTGAGCAGCGCGCGGCACAGGGCATGCGCGTCGCCCGGGGCCAGGCCGGACAGGGGCAGGTCCAGCTGGCGGGCGGCGCGGGCGCTCCACGCCGGACGGCTCTGTTCGAAGCCCGGGCGCACCAGCACGCAGATCCACAGGGGCACGCGGGTCTCCGCGAGCGCCGCGTACTCCAGGGCGTCCAGCGCGGTCTCCTCCGCGAAGTGCGCGTCGTCCACGATGAGGCACAGGGGCCGTTCGCGAGCGGTCGCCGCCAGCAGCTCACCCGTGGCGCGCATGGCCAGCGAGCGCAGCGCGCCCGGGGCCGCGGCCCAGCTGTGCAGCTCCGGCCCGCCCGGCGCGTACCACCCGAGCGTCGCGGCCACGCCCGGCCACAGCTCCATGCCCAGCCGGGTGCCCAGCCGGTCGAGGATGGCGGTGCGGCCGTCCTCCTGCGTGTCGGTGTCGTCGCGGTCGAAGCCGTGCAGCGCCACGCGCAGGAGCGTGCGCAGCGTGCCTTCTGGATCGCCCTGCACGGGCTCTCGCGCGAGCATGGAGTAGACGCGCGCGTGCGGCAGCGCGGCCCTCAGGCGCAGGCCCAGCGTGGAGGCCAGGTGGCTCTTGCCGTGGCCCCGGTCGCCGCGCACGGTGACGATGGTGGGCGCCGTGTCCGACACCGCGGACCGGGCGCTCTCCAGGAGCTGCTCCAGCTCCATGTCGCGGCCCACGAGCATCGCGCTGCCCAGCTGCAGCACGGTGACGTCCGGCCGGGGCGCGGCGCCCGGGGGCGCGGGGCGCATCAGCCCGGACCGTCCCGCCACCGGCAGGCACGGCACCTCCGGCACGGCCTCCGCGGCGGCGGGGGAGAGCATGGGCCCGCGCAGCTCCGCGAGCTGGGGGTAGCGGTCCTCGCGCGCGAAGATGGCGCCCAGGTAGCGGGGGGCGCCGTCGCGGCGGCGCTGCACGGTGACGTTGGCCACGTCCACGATGGACACCGGGGCGAGTCCCCGCTCGGCCAGTCCTTCGGCGGCCCGCAGCGCGCGGCGCACGGGGTTCTCTCCCACGTCGGGGTCGAAGACGCCCGCGAAGCGTTCGCCCTCCGCGAAGGCCATGTGGCCTCCGTACGCGGCCAGGGCCTTCTGCATCGCCACGGGGTTGGCGCGCGAGAAGGTGAACAGCACCGCCACCGAGCGGCGCGTCTGGGCGGGGCGGACCTCGGGCAGCAGGGTGAGCCGGGGCGCGGGCTGCACGGCGGACTGGCCCGCGTGGTCCAGCGCCGCGCGCAGGGCCTGGGCCACGGCGGCGGCGTCGCGGGGGCGGCGCGCGGGCTCCTTGGCCAGGCAGCGCAGCACGACCTCCTCCACGGGCGGCGCCACCGGGGCGTACTCCGACGGAGGCGGGGGCCGCAGCGACAAGTGCGCCTGGAGCACCTCCGTGAGCGAGCCGAAGAAGGGCGGCCGGCCGGCGATGAGCTCGTAGAGGATGACGCCCAGCGCGTACACGTCCGTGCGCGCGTCCAGGACCGCATGGCCCGCGCACTGCTCGGGCGCCATGTATTCGGCGGTGCCGGCGAAGGAGGACGTGTCGCCGGGAGTGCCATCGTCCGCGAGCACGCCGGGGGTCGGCCGCTGCACCAGGCCGAAGTCGAAGACGCGGGCGCGCTTGTGGGCGTCGTCCAGGAAGACGTGCTCGGGCTTGAGGTCGCAGTGCACCAGTCCGTGCGCGTGCACGACGGACACCGCCTCCAGGAGCGCGTTGGCGCGAGGCCCGAACTCCTGCGGCGACATGGGGCCGGACACCCGGGCCAGCCAGTCCGCCAGCGTGGGCAGCGGCACGTACTCCATGGCGACGAAGCGCTGGCCGCCGGGCAGCGTGCCCACGGCATGGAGCGCGGGCACGGTGGGCGGCCCGATGACGCGCAGGGCCTCCGCCTCGCGAGCCAGCTGCGCCTCCGCGAGCGCGATGCCGGGCCGCGCCAGCTTCAGCGCGATGCGTTCACCCTCGGTGCCGTCGGCGGAGCGCTTGTGCGCGGCCAGCAGCACGCCGAAGCCACCGCGCGCGATGACCTTCTCGCAGCGGTAGCCCGGGACGTCGGGCACGACGAGCGAGGCATCGGATGGCGGAGCGATGGGAGGCGAGACGCCGGGCGGGCATGGCGCATGAGAGCCCTCCCAACGCCGCCCGCATGTGAGGCAGCGCGGCACGGACGTCACTCTATGCCAGCGCCGCCGTGATTTCCGAAGCCCCGCGGTCGGCCATTCAACGGACGCGTGAAGCACTCGTCAGAAGTCCTCCCAAGCCCGGAGGGCTTCCAGGCGTCACGCCCTGTGAACCGCGCGACATCGGACATCCGGGGCAGCCAACGGCTCAGCGGGTCGACCGGGCACCGGCTGCGTCATTCCGCACCGCAACGCGCAAGGATGTCAGGACTCCCTGCTAACCCTGTTCACCAGGAGGAACAGGCATGAAAGGGATTCAGTCGCCACGGCGCGAGTGGCTGTGCCTGCTGCTCATCGCGGGGCTGGTGGGCTGCGTGGGAGGACGTGCCCGTTCGTTGCCGGTGGGGCTGCACGGCTACGCGCGCTACCACAGCGCCTCGCCGGCACCGCTGCATGGGGACTCGGCTTCCACAGGCGCGGGCGGCACGGTGGGAGATGCGGAGCCGGTGCGCCTGCCTCCGGGCACGGTGCTCAGCGGGAGCGCGGAGGAGCGGACGCGGCAGGCGGTGGAGCTGGGCCTGCTGGAGGTGGACGCGTTCGAGAAGCTCCTGCTGCGCGCCGGACTGGAGGAGCCGCCGGTCCGCCGCAATCCCTTCACGCCCGAGGACGCGGCGGAGGTGCTGAACCGGCTGATGGAGAGGCCGGTGACGTTGGGCACGTATCCGCCTCGCATGGCGGCGGGCTTCGTGCTGCGCGAGGTGCTGGAGGGCGGCGCGGTGTCGCGCGAGGAGCTGGCGAGCCGGGTGGAGCGGTTCATCCGGGAGCAGGTGGCGGTGCTGCGTCCGGACGGGTACCTGGCCTGGGCGCCCGATGGGCGCACGCAGCAGAAGGTGGGGACCGTGCAGTGGAAGGACGGGGCCTTCCGCGCGGGCAACTTCGAGTTGGGGCGCTTCTACAGCGGCAAGGGCGGCGTCTTCCGCCAAGTCGATGCGCAGCTGCGTGCGGCGGATTGGCGCCCGCTCGCGGAGGTGTACGACGACGCGGACGTCATTGGCCGTTCGTTGGATGGAGCGGAGGACGCGTTCGTGGAGCTGTACCACGGCATGGGACAGCTGCTGTCCCATCCCACGGACAGCTTCGCCAGCCTGCGCCATCTCCCGCAGGGTGTGGCGGCGCTCATCGCGTCATCGCCCGCGTACTGGGAGCGCTTCCGGTACATGACGGAGGGCGAGCAGATCCGCGAAGCAGCGCGGCTGACCACGAACGTCATCACGCTGTGGGGTACGGCCTCGGCAACGACGCGCGCGGTGACCCGAGCGGCGGCGGGCGTGGAGGCCACGGTGCCCGTGCTCGCGGTGTCCGCGGAGGGACTGCTCAGTGTCGAGCGCGTCGCGGTGCCCGTGGGGCGCGCAGCGGCGGTGCTGAGCGGAGGACCTGGGGCCGCCATCGTCCTCCAGAAGGCCAACGCGACACCGGCTCCAGCCGAACCAGGACAGTGGGGGCCCGCCGAGGAGTCGATGTCCGCGCGGGCCCGTCGCTACCAGGAGCAGATCTCCGGACACACAGCGGACGAGGCCTACTGGGTCGGCGGAGTGGGAAGGAAAAGTGGCGGCGTGAAGTTCGACGGCTTCCGGGACGGAGTGCTACGGGAGGCCAAGGGCCCGGGCTACGCGAACAAGTTCCAGGAAAGCCTGGAGCCAAAGGTCTGGTTCAGGGAAACGGGGGCCAGGCAGCTCCGGGAACAAGCAGAGCGGCAGTGGAGAAAGACGCGGAACCTGGGAGTCCGCATTGAGTGGCATGTCGCGGAGAAGAAAGCGGCAGATGCCATTCGGAGACTGCTCAAGCGCGATGGTATCGACGGGATTGAAGTCATTCACACTCCGGCACGTTGAGCAGGGGATCCCTTGACCACAGAGTCCAATCGCCACGCCTACCCGGACAGCTTCTTCGTCGGTGCCTACTGGGGGGCACGTCGGGAGTCGCCAGAAGCGTGCGCGCGTCGTGCGGCGGTCTTCCTGGAGCTCCTGGCCGCATGCGATCCGCTCCTGGCCCACTGGTACAAGTCCATCCGTTCCCGTAAGGGCACGCAGAAGCTGTCTTTGATGCCGCCCGACATGTCAGTGCTCACGGACTTGTTCCGGCGGGGCGTCAACCGTGAGGGCCGAGGACCCGTTATCGAGGAACTGGGCCTCCGCGTTGTCTTCCTCAACGGAGGTGCCGCGTCCGATGACGCAAGCCTGAGCATCAAATGCGGAGCCTTCGACGACCCCAGTCCCAACAACTGCCTCTTGTCCCTCCCATTCGACGGACCGACCGCGGAGCGGGTGTTGACCCCCTCCGTGCTGGAGGCCGTGATGCGCGGAATGGTGGCCGCCTGGGAGCCAGACTGGATCACGGCCATGTCCGAGCACCATCGGGAGCTGGATGATCCAGACAACAGGACCACCGCCCGGGTCGGCTGGGTGACCTACTTCTCCAAGCAGCGAGGCACCGTGCCCCCACTGCCCGCGCCCGTGCGCATCGAACCCGTGGAGGACAAGGGCACGCTCATCGTCCTGACCCCGGAACGCTTCACCGTGGCGAACCCGGAACACGTGGCGCTGGCCCGGCGCGTGCGCGAGCTGCTCACCCGGGCCGGGCTCATCAAGCCCCGCTGAAAGAAAAACGGCGCGCTCCACCCCGGCCGGCGGAGCGCGCCCTCCACAATCCCGGCTCTACCGCTGCGGCACCTCGAGCGCGCGCAAGAGCGACCCGTCCTGCCCCAGCACCCGCGCACGCAACAGCAGCGCGGCCCCAGGCTCCGCGGACGTCAGCGCCTGCGCCGCCTCCGCGACGCCGGACACCTTCTGGTCACCCACCTGCGTCAGCACCATCCCAGGCGCCAATCCCGCGCGCTCCGCGGGACTGCCGGACTCCACCGCCACCACCTGCGCGCCGCCGCTGCCGTCCTGCGCCTCCGACAGCCGCAGGCCCAGCCGCTTCGACAGGGGCGCGGGCGTCGGATCCCGGGGCGTCATCTCCTCCTCACCCCGCTGCGTGGGCCGGGTGCCCAGCTTCACCGGCACCTCCATCGCCTTGCCGCCGCGCACCAGGCTCACCTTCACCTCGCTGCCCGGCTTGAGCAGCGCCACCGCGCGCGTCAGCGACCCGGCGGAGTCCACCGCGCGCTCGCCCACGGACGTGATGATGTCCTCCTCTTGCAGGCCCGCCTTCGCGCCGGGGCCGCCCGCGCTGACGCCGGCCACCACCGCGCCCTTCGCCGTCTCCACGCGCAGCGCGCGCGCCAGCTCCGGCGTGAGGTCCTGCACCGCCAGGCCCACCCAGCCCCGGCGCACCACGCCCGTCTCCTGGAGCTGAGGCAACAGCGCCTGGATGAGGTTCGCCGGCACCGCGAAGCCAATGCCCGTCGCGCCGCCGATGATGGCCGTGTTCATGCCCACCACCTCGCCCTTCATGTTGAAGAGGGGGCCGCCGGAGTTGCCCGGGTTGATGGCCGCGTCCGTCTGCAGGAAGTCGTCATACGGACCCGCGTGGATGTCGCGCGCCCGGGCGGACAGGATGCCCGCGCTCACGCTCGACGCGAGCCCGAATGGATTGCCAATGGCCATCACCGGGTCGCCCACGCGCAGGCCATCCGAGTCCCCCAGCTTCACGAACGGCAGGTTCCCGGACACGCCCTTCAACTGGATGAGCGCCACGTCCGTGAGCGCGTCGCGGCCCAGCACCTCCGCCTCGAACGCGCGCCCGTCCTCCATCTTCACCCGGACGGTGTCCGCGCCCTCCACCACGTGGTTGTTCGTGAGCACCAGGCCCGACGGGTCGATGATGAAGCCCGACCCCACCCCCTGCTTCGAGGGCGCACCGCCCCCTCCAAAGGGGTTCTGTCCGCCCTGCATGCCGAAGCGCTCGGCCAGTCCGGGGGGCAGGCCCTGCATCATCCCGCCCATCGCGGGGCGGGCGCGGGCCTGCACCTCCACGTTCACCACCGCGCCCTTCACCGTATCCACGAGCGGCGCCAGCGACATGAGCGCGCCGGGCGACCCGGGCGTGGGCGAATAGACCGCCGGCTCCACCTTCGCGCCCGAGGGCGTGGTGGCGGTCTTCAGCGACAGCGTGGGGCGGGCAGGGGGCGCCACGTCCACGGCCGGCTTGCAGGCCCCCAGGGCGACCAGGGGCATCAGCGTGAGCGCCCGGGCAAGGTGGCGGCGGGACGGAAGCGTGCGGACCATCGTGCGTTCTCCTTGGGTGTGGCGGCCGGAAGCGGATCTTCCGGACGGAAAGGGAAAGAAAGAGTCGAACCGGATGCGGTGGGCACCCTGGGAAGGAGGCAGCGGTCCCGTTCCACCAGCGACACCGGGAGCCACCGGTGGCCCAGCTGCCTGAAGGGAGCTCTTGGAGGAAGCCCCGCATCCGGTCCGACGCCGGAACTTCATTGCAGTCCGTGGGCCAACCCCTCCAAAGCCCTCTTCAGAGGGGAGCCCGGCCCCGGAAGGCCCCAGGACGCGGGGCAAAGTGCCCCAACCGGGGCATTTCGCCCGGGGGCAGCGTGCCCCACGCCCCGCCGCCGCGGCTTTCGCCGGACATGGCACGGCGGATGCTCACGGAGCGAAAGGTCCCCAATCCCTCCAGGAGTTCACGCCCATGGTGTACGAGCAGTCAGAAGGAGTCGCGCGCGGCGCGGCCTGGGAAGACCCTCACTCGGAGCCCGCGAGACCGCCGCGCATCCTGGTCGCGGATGATCAGACGGAGATGCGCACCCTCATCCGCAAGATGCTGGTGCGGCGCGGTTATGACGTGGTGGAGGCGTCGGACGGGCCGGGCCTGGTGCGCGTCCTCATCGAAGGGCTGAAGGCGGAGGAGTCGCGCGCGCCCGACCTCATCATCACGGACGTGCGCATGCCGGGCTTCACGGGCCTGGAGGTGCTCGCCCGGCTGCGGCGCGAGCAGTGGAACACGCCGGTCATCCTCATCACCGCCTTTGGCGACGTGCAGCTGCACCGCGAGGCCCTGCGCCTGGGGGCTGCTTGTGTGCTCAACAAGCCATTCGACATGGACGAGCTGCGCGGCGCGGTGGAGGTGGCCCTCGCGGTGACGCGCGAGTGACGCCGCCCCGGGTGATGGCGCGCTAAGGTGTCGCGGCAATGTCTGTCGCAAGGAAGCCCATGCGCCGCCTCCCCTGGTCCCTGCCGTTGTCGCTCCTGTGCGTGGCATGCGCGCCCACGCAGCGCCAGACGCCGGACGCGGGCACTCCGGAGGCCAGGCCCCAGCGGCTGGTGGCGAACATCGTCCACACCTACCCGCACGACCCCACGGCCTTCACGCAGGGGCTCCAGTTCCACCAGGGCCAGCTCTACGAGAGCACCGGTGAGAAGGGCGACCTGCGCCGCATCTCGCTGGAGCAGGCGGAGCCGCTGTGGAAGCAGCCCCTGCCGGAAGTGTTCCCGGAGGGGCTCGCGAGCGACGGGCAGCGGCTGTACCAGCTCACCTGGCAGGACGAGACGCTCTTCGTGTGGAACGGCGCGCCGCCCGCGCAGGAGAAGCAGGTGGAGTACGAGGGCGAGGGCTGGGGCCTGTGCTACTGGCGGGGCCAGCTGGTGCGCAGCGACGGCACGTCCACGCTGCGCTTCCACGACCCGAAGGACTTCAGCGTGAAGTCCCAGGTGAAGGTGACGTTGGAGGGCACGCCGCAGGAGCTGCTCAACGAACTGGAGTGCGCGGAGGACGGCGTCTACGCCAACGTCTGGCATTCCAACAACATCCTGAAGATTGATTACGCCACGGGCCGCGTGCTGGCGGTCATCGACGCGTCGGTGCTGGCGCGAGCGGTGAGCGGCCGGGTGCGCAGCTACGAGGCGGTGCTCAACGGCATCGCGCTGGAGCCCGGCACCGGCCGCCTGTTCCTCACCGGCAAGCTGTGGCCCGACCTCTTCGAGGTGACGCTGGTGGGGCCCGCCGCCACGCCGTAGCGCGCGTCAGCGCGAGTAGCGGAAGGACACGGTGCCCGTGCTGGCCGGTGGCACCTTCAGGTCCCACGTCAGACCTCCCGTGGCGTCATCCCGCTGGGCACCGGGCGTGGCGCGGACGAGCCGGCTTCCTCGAGGCCAGGTGTCCAGCACACGCACGCTCATGGGCACGGGATACGGATTGGGCACCCGCAGGGTGACGTCGTGGACCTCGCGCGCATTCCATTCCACGGAGGCGCGTTGCACGGTCCGCACGGCCTGGACCTTCGGGTCGGTGCCCAGCGGGAGGGTGAAGGTGTTGTCCATCCGCAGCGGTGTCAGCTTCAGCAGCGTGCGCGGCTTGCCGTCCACGAGCGGGTGGACGTAGCGGTACATGAAGAGCTCTCCCAGCGAGGAAGGTCTCACCTCCGCGATGAGGTAGGTGGACGGGTCCTGCGCGGGGAAGACCTGTCGGTGGAGCGTCATGGGCCAGTGCTCGGTGATGAGGGGCACGCGCGGCGAGGTCCCATCCCGCAGGGTGTGTCGCCCGGGCGCGACGAGGCGCCAGGCTGGAGTCATCGGATCCTTCTGGGACGTGTCCTCCGCTCGCGCGAAATCCCGAGGGGGAGGAATCGGCAGGCGCTCAGGCGGTCCCACCCCGGCGACCATGAAATCGATATACGCGAGCTCCCGCGGTGCGCTCCCGATGTAACACCCGTACGTCAGAGGTGACGACGGCTCCGGGTTCGGCCCGGCGCCCGTCCAGAGCTGTTCATCGAAGCGCATGGTCGCGCCGGCGGGAGCGGCGACGGCCTCGTGCAATTGCACGCTGGCGCCCTCGCGCCCGAATCGCAACCGGTAGCCCGCGGGGGCGGGGGGGAGGTTGGAGAGGTGGTACTCGCCGCGCACGTCCGTGAAGGCAAATACCTCCTCTGTCTGGAGACGGCTGGTGAGGACGCTCACCACCGTGTCCTTCAGGGGGGCGCCTGTGTTCACGTCCACGACCCTGCCGCTGAGGCTCACGGGGGCCTCCCGCTGTTGCAGGGCCTTCGCGCTCCAAACCGGGAGGGTGGACCACCCCCCGCGCTCGAACATCTGGCGCCGCAGGAGGGCTTCCTCCTCCAGCGCGTCAGGCTGCTCAAGCACCACCGGCAGGGGACGGAGGGACTCGAAGGAGGGCGCGCCCTGGGGCACGTCGAACTGGATGAGCGCATCCTTCCAGTCCGTGCCCGTGCTCTGGAGGATCTGCCCCTGGAATGTTGCATCCACCTGGGATGGCGGGTCCTGCACGGCCAGCGCCACCCGGTAGTGCACGGAGGCCTTGGGCAGGAAATGGCGGAGCACCACCTTCACGGCCCCTTCGCCCCTCAGGGTGGCTGTCACCTCCAGCGCCGGTGGTGAAGGCTTCGAGGCGAGGACGGTGAGCGCGACTCTCGCATCCTCCCTCTTGGCATCGTACGCCCGCTCCTTGCCTGGGGGCTCGGGAGGGGCCACGGCATCCATGGCCGCGCGGGCCTGCTCGGCGGTGAAGGCGGGGACGTAGGTGGGACGCACTTCGAAGCGTTGCACCTCGGCGCCCTCTGCCTCGACTCGAACATCCGTAGGCTCTACGTCGCCGAGCAACAGCGGCCACACGACGCGCTCCGTGCCAGCCAGGTTCACGGTGGTGGTCCGCTCCACGAGCGTCCGGTCCTTGTAGACGGTGACCGTGGTGTCCTCCACCTCCACGGCCACGCCCAGCACCCCCGCGAGCAGCATTCCCAGACCCATCAGGACCATGACTGCATTCTGGGACCGCGTCTGGTTTCAGCTCAATGGGCTTGCGAATCAGCCTGTCTGGAAAAGCGCCGCCGCACGGTCCGGACCACCTCCGCGTCCCAGCGCGGGGACAGCAGCTCCAGCGCGGTCCGCCGGAAGGGCAGGGCGCACGCCAGGCACGCCAGCGTCGCGGCCAGTCCAATGAGCGTGTTCTGCCAGGAGGCCAGGTTCCACTGCCCGGACCACGACCACGGCTCCATGCTCTGCGGCCACAGGTAGTGGATGGGCCAGCCCGGCCCGCTGCCAGCGAGGTCGCACAGCAGATGCCCGTGGAAGGCAGCCACCGACAGCAGGGCCACGGCTGCCCTTTGCCGCGCCAGCGCCGTACACACCGCCATCGTGACGAGCGCTCCCACGTAGCCATGGAAAATCACGTGGTGATAACGCGAATAAAACTCTTCACCCGCCAGCAATGACAAACCATCCAAATCCGGCGCGAGCCCCGCGCAGGTGACCAGGATGCGGTCACGCCGTTCGCGCAGGCCTTGCGCCAGGAGCCAGGACACTTCGGCGTGGACGATGGGATTCATGGGTGTGCACTAGCGTACGGCATGCGGGGTCCACGGCGAAGGTTCCCGGGGCAGTGCGTTGAGAAGGTGGGGGGCAATGACTCATCATGAATTCCTTCTCCGCGCACCCGCGGTTGGACATCGCCACGCTTTTTGAAGCGCACGCACGAACCACACCCGACGCCATAGCGCTGCACTTCGAGGGAGGTGTGCTCCGCTATGACACGCTCAACCGGCGCGCGAACCGGCTGGCGCGACGGCTCCAGGCGCTCGGTGTGGGGCCCGACCAGCCCGTGGGCATCCTCGCCGACCGCACACCGGAAACGGTGGTGGGATTGCTGGGCATCCTGAAGGCAGGAGGCGCCTATCTCCCTCTGGACCCGGGTCATCCTCCGGAGCGGCTCGCCGCGATGATGGAGGACTCCGGGATGCGGGTCCTCGTCGGGCGGCGTGAGGCGGTCCAGGGGCTGCGCTTCCAGGGGCACGTCGTCGAGCCTCCCGCTCCGGATGAACAGGAGGCCGTGAACGTGAAGGGCGGGGCGGGGCCGGACTCGCTGGCGTATGTGCTCTACACGTCTGGCTCCACGGGGAGGCCCAAGGGGGTGTGCATCCCGCACCGGGGCGTGGCGCGGCTGGTGCTGGACGCGGGCTTCATGGGCTTCCGGCGCGAGGACCGCGTCCTCCAGGCCGCGTCGTATGCCTTCGATGCCTCGACGTTGGAGGTCTGGGGCGCGCTGCTGAACGGCGCGACGCTGTGTCTGGTTTCACGGGAGACGCTGCTGTCGCCTCCGCTCCTCGCAGAAAAGCTCCAGCGGGATGCCATCTCCGCCGCGGTGCTGAGCACGTCGCTGTTCCATCAACTGGCCGCGGCCATCCCGGACGCATTCGGAGGGCTCCGCGTCCTGATGGTGGGCGGTGACGTGCTGGACCCCAAGTGGGTGGCGCGGGTCATGGCGCGGGGAAAGCCCCAGCGGCTGCTCAACAGCTATGGACCCACGGAGTGCACCACCTCCGCGACGGCGTATGAGCTCCTCGTTCCTCCGGAGCCGGGAGTAGCCATCCCCATCGGCAGGCCGCTCGCGCGGCTCCAGCTGCATGTCCTGGACGACGCGGGGAAGCCGCTGTCCGTGGGCGAAGTGGGGGAGCTGTACCTGGGCGGAGAGGGGCTCGCGCGGGGCTACCTGAACCGGCCCGTCCTCACTGCCGAGCGGTTCCTCCCGGATCCGTTCAGCGGCGTGTCCGGGGCGCGGATGTACCGGACGGGAGACCGGGCGCGGTGGCTCCAGGACGGCAACCTGGAGTTCCTGGGGCGGGTGGACCACCAGGTGAAGATTCGCGGCGCGCGGGTGGAGCTGGCGGAGATCGAGAGCGTCCTGCGCACCCACCCGCGAGTCGGTGACGCCGTGGTCCGCGTGCACGAGGTCTCCCCGGGTGACAAGCGGCTCGTCGCGTATGTCTCACCGGGCGGGGTGGAGGACGCGGAGCTGCGCGCGTATCTGGGCTCGAAGCTGCCGGACTTCATGCTCCCCCATGCGGTCATGGCGCTGGAGCACATGCCGCTCAACTCCAGCGGCAAGGTGGACCCTTCGCGGCTTCCATCGCCGCGCTTTGGTTCAGGGGAAGGGGAGACGCCGCGCACGCGGCTGGAGCAGGAGATCGCGCGCGTCTGGTCGGAGGTCCTGGGGACGCAGCAGGCCGGCACGCAGGACCGCTTCATGGAGTCTGGCGGGGACTCGCTGCTCGCGATCCGTTTCATTGAACGGCTGGAGCAGGCGGTGTCGGTCCGCCTGCCCGTGCGGACGCTCTTCGACAGTCCGAACATCGCGGAGCTGGCGCGGTGGGTGGAAGCGGCACGGGGAACGGGTCGAAGCCTCGACGTGCCACCCATCGTCCCGGTGGACCGGACTCGGCCCCTGCCCCTGTCGGATTCCCAGCGGCAGCTGTGGCTCCTGGAGCAGCTGGCGCCCCGGAGCGCCGTCTACAACGAGCCCTTCACGCTGCATCTGCCCGGTGACCTCCAGCCCGACGCGCTGGAGCGTGCGTTCCGTTCACTCATCGCCCGGCATGAAGTGCTGCGGACGACCTTCGGGGCCACGCAGGACGGTCCGTTCCAACGCGTGCATCCGGACATGCCGTTCCACCTGCGCCGCGTGGACCTGCACGCTGTGCCCGGAGGCCTGCGGAGCGCGAAGGCGTTGCAGGTGGCCACCCAGGAGGCGCGTGAGCCCTTCGACCTGGAGCACGGGCCGCTGTTGCGTGCGACGTGGATGCGGTTGAGCAAGGCGGAGAGCCGCCTCGCCCTGGTGATGCACCACCTCATCGTGGATGGCTTCACGATGGCGGCGTTCCTTCAAGAGCTGCACCGGTTCTATCTGGCGGAGGCCCCTTCACTGCCGCCACTGCCGCTCCAGTACGGCGACGCCGCTGTCTGGCAACAGGGAGCCCGCTACCAGGAGGCCATCGCGCCGCACCTGGACTGGTGGAAGCAGACGCTCGCGGGAGCTCCGCACCTGGAGCTGCCCACGCAGCATCTCCGCCCCCAGGTCCCGAGCTTCCGCGGGGCCAGGCACGTCGTGCGAATCCCTGGGGACCTCCTGGAGTCCGTGAAGGCGCTGGGGCGTGGAGAGGGCGCTTCGCTCTTCATGACGCTGCTGTCCGTGTTCGGTGTGCTGCTGCATCGCTACTCCGGGGCGGAGGACCTCGTCGTCGGAGGTGCCTTCTCCGGACGGAACCGCGAGGAGTCGCAGGCCATCTCCGGACACTTCGTGAACCTGCTGCCGCTGCGGCTGCGCTTCTCCGAAGGGCAGACCGTTCGGGGGCTGCTGGCGCAGGTGCGCCGCGTCTGCCTGGATGCACTCGAACATCAGGACGCGCCGCTCGTGCGCATCGTGGAGGCGGTGAACCCGGCGCGCGTCCCTGGCGCCAACCCGTTGTTCCAGGTGTCGTGCACGCTGGAGCCGCGCATCGCGGTGCCGGCGTCGGACTGGCGGGTGGAGCCCCACGGCGTCGATACAGGGACGTCGAAGCTCGACCTCTCCATCGAGCTGGACGAGCGGCCTGACGGCATGTCCGTGCGGTGGGAGTACGCGCTGGACGTCTTCGAGCCCTGGCTGATCCACCAACTGGGCCAGCACTTCGTGACGCTGCTGCGCGAGGCCGCACAGGCCCCGGAGCAACGGGTCGCGGCGTTGCCGCTGCTGTCGGAGGCGGAGCAGTCACAGGTGCTCGCCTGGGCTCATGGCCCCGTGAAGGACGTGTCGCACGCGGACTGCTGCCTGCACCACCCGTTCGAAGCGCAGGTGGAGCGCACGCCGGATGCGCCGGCCCTCTTCTTCCAGGGCCGGTCCATGAGCTACCGGACGCTGGACGCGGAGGCGAACCGGCTGGCCCATCACCTCATCTCCCAGGGCGTTCGGCCTGGAGACTTCGTGGGCGTCTGTGTCCAGCGCTCCTTCGAGTTGATCATCGCCCTGCTGGCGACGCTGAAGTCGGGCGCGGCCTACGTGCCGCTGGACCCCGCCTATCCCAGGGCACGGCTGGAGTTCACGGCGCGGGACGCGGGGCTGCGGCTCATCCTCGCGCAGGGAGCGATGCTCGCGCTCATGGACGGTATGGGCGTCCCGGTGGTCGCGCTGGAGCAGGTGCGCGGCGGTCCGGAGGGAACGCCACGGGTCCCCGTCACCGGGGATGCCCTCGCGTATGTCATCTACACCTCCGGTTCGACGGGGCAGCCCAAGGGCGTGTGCATCGGCCACGCGAGCGCGGTGCACCTGACGGAGACCGTGGCTCGGGACTTCGGCTTCGCACCTGGACAGCGCGTGGCGCAGTGCGCGCGGTACGGCTTCGACTTCTCCGTCGCGGAGATCTTCCCGACGCTCTCCTCCGGCGCCACGCTGTACCTCATGGCCCAGGAGGACGTGGCCGCCGGTGAGGAGCTGGCGGACTTCCTGGAGACCCATCGCATCCACACCGCGATGTTCACGCCGTCAGCACTGGCCTCCATGCCGTGGCGGGCTCTGCCTGACCTGAAGACGCTCGCGATTGGAGGAGAGGAGCTCCCCGCGCGGCTCGTGGACACGTGGGCTCCGGGCCGCCGGTTCATCCAGGTCTACGGGCCCACCGAAGCCACGGTCTTCACGACGGCCGCGGAGTGCGTGGCCGGCGAGGGTCCGTATTCCATCGGCACACCCCTCTCGGGCTACGAGGTCTACCTGCTGGATGAAACCCTGACGCCCGTCCCCACGGGCGTGCGCGGCGCGCTCTACATCGGAGGCAAGGGACTGGCGCACGGCTACTTGAACCGTCCCGAGCTCGACGCGGAGCGCTTCATCCCGCATCCCTTCAGCGCGGAGCCGGGAGCGCGCCTCTACAAGAGCGGAGACATCGCCAGTCATCGCCCGGACGGCGGCATCGACTTCCACGGACGGTCCGACCGCCAACTCAAGCTGCGCGGCTTCCGCATCGAGCTGGGCGAGATCGAGGCCGCGCTGCGCAAGCACCCGGATGTCCGGGACGCCGTGGTCGAACCCCGGCTGATCGCGGGAGAGCGGCACCTGGTGGGCTACGTCATCCCTCGGGATGCCGCTGTGACGCCTGCGTTCAGGGAGTCGCTGGGCGAAACACTTCCCTCGCACATGGTTCCCCGGGAGTGGGTGCTGCTGGAGGCGTTCCCGATGGGCCCCACGGGAAAGCTCGACCGTCACGCGCTGCCTTTGCCTTCCGTCAAAGCCCGGTCTGCTCCCGCGTCCACGGAGCGCGAGAAGGCGCTGGAGCGCATCTGGTGCCGGATTCTCGGCGTGGAGCGCGTCGGCAGGCAGGAGGGCTTCTTCGACGCGGGCGGGAACTCGCTGCTGCTCACGCGGGTCCAGTCCGCGCTGGCCTCGGAGCTGGGCATTCGCGTGAGCATGGCCACGCTGTTCCAGTTCCCGACCATTGAAGCCCTCGCTAGGCACCTGGACGCGGGCTCCACCGTGCAACCGGTGACGCCGGAGCCCGCGCGAAGCCCCGTGCGCTCCTCGGACCCCATCGCCATCATCGGCACGGCGGGACGGTTCCCAGGGGCTCCCAGCGTCGAAGCGCTGTGGACGCTGCTGGTGGAGGGCCGTGAGGGCTTGTCCCGCTTCAGCCGGGAGACGCTGCTCGCCGCGGGCGAGGATCCCCAGCTCCTGGAGGACCCCTCCTACGTCCGTGCCTCCGGGCTGCTGGAGGACGTGGAGTCCTTCGACGCCGCCTTCTTCGGCTACAGCCCCCTGGACGCGCGGCTGATGGATCCGCAGCTCCGCATGTTCCTGGAGTGCGCCTGGGAGGCGCTCGAAGCGGCGGGCTACGACCCGAAGCGGCTGCCCGGCAAGGCGGGCCTGTTCGCGGGCTCGGGAGTGCCGCGCTACTGGTTGGATCAGGTGATGCCGCGCTTCCGTTCTCTGTCCGTGGCCGCGGAGGCGTACCGGTCCATCCTGGGCAACCCGTGGCAGTTCCTCGCCACGGCGACGGCGTATCAGCTGGGCCTGCATGGGCCCGCGCTCACGGTGCAGACCGCCTGCTCCACGTCACTGGTGGCCGTGCACCTGGCCTGTCAGAGCCTGCGAGCGGGCGAATCCGACGTGGCCCTGGCGGGAGGCATCTCCCTCTTCGCGTCCGGTCCCTCCGGCTACCTCCATGAGGCAGGTGGCATCACCTCCCCGGATGGACACTGCCGTCCCTTCGACGCGAAGGGGCAGGGGACGGTGCCCTCCAGCGGCGTGGGCATCGTGGTGCTCAAGCGCTTGGAGGACGCGCTGCGGGATGGGGACTGCATCCATGCCGTCATCCGGGGCTCGGCCATCAACAACGATGGAGACACCAAGGTCGGCTTCACCGCCCCGAGCGTGGAGGGCCAGCGCGACGTCATCACGCGAGCACACGCCGACGCGGGCGTGGCCGCTCGCGACATCACCTACGTCGAGGCCCACGGCACGGCGACGCCGCTGGGCGACCCGCTGGAGGTCCAGGCGCTGCGGCTCGCCTTCGGAGCGCGTGAGGAGTCGGAGCCCGCGGTGGTCCTGGGGGCGCTCAAGAGCAACGTGGGGCACCTGGACTCGGCGGCCGGAGTGGCGGGGTTGATCAAGACGACGCTGGCCTTGGAGCACCGCTTCCTCCCGGGCACCGTTCACTTCGAGCGGCCCCATCCGGAAGCGGGCCTGGAGCATTCGCCCTTCGTCGTGAGTCGCGAAGGGCGGCCGTGGTCCCTGCCCGAAGGCTTCCCGCGTCTCGCGGGAGTCAGCTCGTTTGGCATCGGAGGAACGAACGCGCACGTCGTCCTGGAGGAAGCACGCCCCGAGCCCGCGGTCGTCGTGAGCCCGGCGGTGGAGGTGCTGGTGCTCTCGGCGCGGAGCGGGGAGGCATTGAGCGCGGCCTCGCGGCGGCTCGCGGAGCATCTGGAGCGGCACCCCGGGCAGTCACTGACGGACGTCGCGTACACGTTGCAGGAAGGGCGGACGGCGTTCGGATACCGGCGTGCCATCGCGTGCGAGACACCCGAGGAGGCCATCGCGAAGCTCCGGCGGGACGGGCCTGTTCAGCCCGCTGCGTCCCCGCTTCCTGAAGTGTGCTTCCTGTTCCCAGGGACAGGCACGCAGGAGGCGGGCATGGGCGCGGCGTGGTACCGGCGCGCTCCGGCGTATCGCGAGGCCTTCGATGCATGCGCCGCGCTCTTCGGCCCGGAGATGGAGCGCGAGCTTCGCGCCGTGCTGCTCACCGACGAGCGCGGAGCACAGGCGGAGGAAGCGCTGCGGGCACCCTCGCTGGGAATGGCCGCCATCTTCACGACGGAGTACGCGCTGTCGCGGCTGCTGGGCGCCTGGGGGATCCATCCGACGAGCCTCCTGGGCCACAGCCTGGGGGAATACGCCGCTGCGTGTCTCTCCGGTGTCCTGTCGCTGGAGCAGGCCGTGGCGCTGGTCGCGCTGCGCGGCCGTCTCTGCGACGCACTGCCGCCTTCCGGCATGCTGGCCGTGCCGCTGTCGGAGGGCGTGCTGACGCAGGAGCTGCCACCCGGGTTGTCCCTGGCCGCGGTCAACGGACCCGGGCAGGGCGTGGTGTCCGGGGCGCTGGAGGCGTTGGAGGACTTCGCCGCGCGGCTGCGGGAGCGGGGCGTGAGGACGAAGCGGCTGCCGAACTCGAGCGGGTTCCACTCCGCGCTCGTGGAGCCCGCGATGCAGCCGCTCACGGACCTGTCCAGGTCGATGCGCCCGAAGTCCCCGGCGATTCCCCTCCTCTCCAACGTCACGGGCACCTGGCTGACCGCGGACGATGCGCACGACCGCACGTACTGGGCCCGGCACCTGCGGCACACGGTCCGGTTCTCCCAGGGGCTGGAGCTGCTGCTGGAGGACCGCGAGCGGATCTTCGTGGAGGTGGGGCCGGGACAGACGCTCTCCACGTTGACGCTGCTGAACCCCCGGGCCGGGCGGGAGCGGCTTGTGCTGTCCACGGGACGGCGTCATCCACCCGAGGGTGATGAACAGGCCCTACTCCATGCCGTGGGACAGCTCTGGTCCGCGGGCCTCCCCGTGGACTGGAGCGCGGTGCGCGGAAGCGGGCCGCGCAGACGCGTCGTGCTGCCGACGTATCCCTTCGAGCGCAAGCGGTACTCCCTGGCGGAGAAGACGCCCCGGCTGCCGAAGCCAGAAGTCACGACCGCGCCCCGGCTGCTCAGCCGTGAAGAGGTCCGTGCCTCCATGGAAGCCCTCTGGAAGGAGCTGCTCGGCGTGGACACGCTGACGCCGGACAGCCACTTCTTCGAGCTGGGCGGCACGTCGCTCCTGGTCGTGCAGCTCAACCGCGAGCTCAAGACGCGGCTGTCGGTCAGCCTGTCCCTGCACGCGGTGCTGGAGCACCCGACGCTGGGGGAATGGGTGCGCGCGGTCCAGGACGAGCTGGAGCGGACGGGGAGGCCACTCACCACGGCGGCTCCGCTCCGGGTGGAGCTCCAGAAGGGACGGCGCGGACGGGCGCCGCTCTTCCTGGTGCAGCCCATCGGGGGCACCGTCTACACGTACCTGCCGCTGGCGAAGCAGCTGGGCGCGGACATGCCGGTCCACGCGTTCCGCGCGTCGGGGCTGGAGCCCGGCGAGGTGCCCTACCGCGACGTGCCGGCGATGGCGCGCGCGTACGTGGACGAGCTGCTGGCCTTCCAGCCCCAGGGCCCCTTCTGGCTGGGCGGCCATTCCTCAGGGGGCGTCATCGCGTACGAGATGGCGGCCGAGCTGTTGAAGCGGGGCCACTCCGTGGCGGGCGTCATCCAGATCGACACGGTGACGGTGGACGACTCGCGCAGGCTGAACATCCGGAGCGTGGGAGACGTGCTCCAGCTCATCGACGCGTTCCAGGACATCTCCCCGCGCGCGGCGGAAGGCCTGAGGACGGCGATGGAGCTCGACACGCGGCTGCGCGACGTGGTGCTCGCCACCAACGAGGCCATCGCCGCATACGCGCCGGGACGTCACGCGGTGCCGCTCGTGTACCTGCGGGCCACGGAGCGGGACGCGGTGCTGGATTCACGCGCGGCGGCCTGGTGGACGGCGCTGACGACCGCGTCGTTCCAGATTCACGACGTGCAAGGCAACCACTTCACCATCATGGAGGAGCCCCATGTGGTGGACCTGGCGCGGCTCATCCAGGAGCAGCTGACCTCGGGAAGGGAAGGGGAGCACGATGACCGCGACGCGGGATGAGTGGAAGACGGAGCTCTCCCGGCGCTTCACCGCGTTCGTGGAGGCCTACGAGCGCGGGAGCCTGGAGGCCCTGTCCGAGCTGTTCTGGCACGACGACGACATCGTGGTCGTGGGCACGCACTCCAACCTCCACTTCGTCGGCTGGGCGCAGGTAGAGCACTCCTTCCGCACCCAGCTCGGGAGCCTGCGCGACATCCGCGTGACGCTGCGCTCGGAGCAGCTCTGGCACGGCGGCGCGCCGCCCTCCACGATGGCCTGCCTCACGGTGCCCATGATGGACATCGCCCTGGTCGCGAGCGGCAAGCCCGTCACATTCGAGGGCATTCGCGTGGCCTGCGCCTTCGAACGCCGGGGCACCGAGTGGCGGATGGTCCAGATGCACTGGTCGCTTCCGCGCGCGGAGGTGCTGGTGGACCACGAGTACCGCTGATCACCCCGGAGGCAGCGGCGAGCGTCGAGGCGTGCCCAGCAGCTCCAGCGTGCGCAGCGCCACGTCCGCCAGCGTGGACGAGCACGGCATGCAGCCTCCGCCGCAGCAGGGAGCCCAGTCGCCCTCCGGGTCCCGCAGCAGCGGATACACGCAGCTCCGCAGGGACTGGGGCAGTCCCGCGTCGTCGCAAGCCTCACGCAGCGCGGCCTGCACGGTGGCATCCTTCACGTCCATCGTTTCAGCTTCCTAACCGACACCCGGAAGGAAGGCAGCCCATGCGCACGGCATCGTTCATCCCTCAGGTCCTCATGGTGCTCCTCACCTGCGCATGCACGAGGACCGGTCCGTCTTCCCGCACGCCCGCGGACGACCCCACGCTGCGCCTCATGGACACCCTGCGTGCGCACGCACGGACGCACGCTCCTGTGTGCTCTCCAAGCGCGGCGCTGCTTCAACCCGGAGGCGGCATCGACCTGGAGCGTCTCCGCGCCGCGGGCCACCCGGTCATCGTCTGGACCGTGAACGACCTGCCCACGATGCAGGCCCTGCTCCGGCGCGGCGTGGACGGCATCATCAGCGACCGGCCGGACCTCCTGATGCAGGCGGTGCGCGACTTCGACGCCAGCGGCGACGGCACCCCGGGGGACCTGCTGGACGCGGACGGGCTCATCGACCCGAAGCGCTTCGATGCGCAGGGCCACCGGGGCGCGCGGAACCTGCGGCCGGAGAACACGCTGCCCGCCTTCGAGTCCGCGCTCGACCACCAGATGACCACGCTGGAGCTGGACACCGTCCTCACCGCCGACGGCATCCCCGTGCTCTCCCATGACCCGGACCTGTCCCCGAAGAAGTGCCGTCACGCGGATGGAAGCCCGCTGCCCGCCCCCGTCCCCATCGCGACCCTCACCGTCGCGAAGCTCCAGGGCACCTTCGTCTGCGACCGGCTCTTGAAAGACCGACCGGACCAGACGAACGACCGCGCCCTCTCCCCGGAAGCCGTCGCGTTCGCCGCCCGCGTGGGACTCCCGGATCCCTACACCGTCCCCACCTTGCGCCAGGTGTTCGCCTTCGCGGCGGAGCAGGCGGACGCCGCCCATGAGGCCCGCGACCCGCTCCGCGCCAGGAACGCCCGCCGTGTGCGCTTCAATGTGGAACTCAAACGGACATCAGAGAAGACAGACATCGCTCCAGCCCACGGCGACGCGGTCGCCCAGGTCGTCCAGGAAGCAGGGCTCGCGCGGAGGGTGGACGTGCAGTCCTTCGACCTGCGCGCCGTGCGCTCCATGCAGGACCGTCACCCGGAGCTGCGCACCTCGCTCCTCCTGGAGACGCGTCCCACCGCCGCCGACGTGAAGGCCGTCGAGTAGCCAGACGGTCCATTCCCCGGCCGGGAAATCACGGATTTAGTCAGGCGACGAATCATCTTGCGCCAAATCGTTAGGGGCCTTACTAGATGCCCCGTCTTGATCCCTACCCGTCCTAGAAACGCCACGCCGATGAAGCTCGTGCCCCGGTACGAGCGGCTGAAGCAGCTGGCTCAGCGCTTCCCTTCGCTCGACCCCAGCGCCATCGAGACGTGTCTGACGATGCTGCGTCTCTCCAATGAGCTGACCGAAGCCTACGAAGCGCACTTCGCACGACACGGCGTGTCCCACGGACGCTTCGTCGTGCTGGTGCAGCTGTTCGCGGCGGAGGACGCGGGGGAGAGCCTGCGTCCCGCGGACCTCGCGGAGCTGGCGAGCTGCAGCCGCGCGACCATCACGGGCCTGTTGGACACGCTGGAGAAGGACGGCTTCATCTCCCGCGTGGATCACCCCGAGGACGGGCGCATGTACTCCGTGCACCTCACCTCGAAGGGCCGCGAGTTCATCCTGGGCATGATGCCCGACCACTACCGCCGCATCGCCGCGCTCATGGCTCCCTTGAGCCTGGATGAGCGGGACACGCTTCGCGCCCTGCTCGCCAAGGTGTCCTCCGGCATCCCCGCCCTGCGGGACCCCTGAGCAGCCC